>CAOJLW010000090.1 GCA_948438565.1 uncultured Lachnospiraceae bacterium
GAGTATAATATTCTGCTTCTGTTAATGAAAAATCAGGGGAAGGTTTTTTCGATTAGCCAGATTTATGAAAGCATCTGGAATGCGGATGCGATTGGCGCAGATAATACGGTGGCGGTGCATATCCGGCATATCCGGGAAAAGATTGAGATTAACCCAAAGGAGCCGCGCTATATTAAAGTAGTATGGGGAATTGGATATAAGGTAGATAAGGTATAGAGGAAAAAGATATGAAAGACAATCAAAATAACAATGGGTTTCAAACAGTTGCAATGATACTGCAGATGGTATGCTTAATTGTTTTTATTGTGCTTTTTTCCCTTATGCTGAATTTGTTTGGAAGGAGTATGCTGAGTTTTCGTGATATCGGCAATGACTCCTTCTTTCATTCTTCCTATTATATGAATGTCTTGACAAAGGAGACCAATGGACTGACGACCTATTTACGGCTGCGCGGCGGGATTCGTCAGAATGACCTGGATTATGAAAAATATAAACAGTATAAGTTAAAATTTGACAATGGAGACAGTAACCTCTATTATTGGTTTGCCCAAGGGGATCAGGTTTTGACCAACATGGAGCAAAAATACGACCAGAAAGCGGCGTTAAAGCATGCCAAGCATTTAGGCAGTTATTTTTATTATGACGACGAAACGATTACCTTTCAGGGGAATATCCGGTATCTGGACCGGACGCTGGATATTGACGTTCTGCGGCTGTTTCAGCAATTGCGACAGAGCGGCGGACTGATTGTTGCGGTGGATACCGCATTGCCCAAACAAGATGCCATTGCAGAAGCGGCCGATATCTATGATACCTATTTTTCATGGGTTGAGATTAGTTTTTTTGTCATTATTATTGCGGTGATGTGTTTTGTATTGTGCATTATTTATCTGACGCTTTCTACCGGAAAAAACGGAGAAGATGGGGATATGCGCCTTTACCGGATGGATTATATTCCAACGGAGCTGCTGTTTTTGTTTTTTGTGCTCTTTGTCGCGGCTTTGGTGGCATTTTGCGCCAGATTGGGGGGACAGTCCTGGGATATTGCCAGTTCCTTGATTTTGACCGGGACGTTGGTATTCCTTTCCGATGTTATTTTACTGACGTTATATTTGAGTTTTGTGCGTAAGATCAAAGCCGATATCTTTATTAGCTGTAGCCTGACGGCCCATATTGTGCATTTGTTGAAGGAATGCATGCGCAGGCAGCGGATTGTAAAACGTTCTGTAATTCAGTTTGTGCTTCTGATTGTCTGGAGCCTGTTTTTTGCATGGTGGGCATTTTCGAAACGAAATATTTATGCGTATATCGGTCTTTTGCTGGTATTGCTCTATTTGGCGACTTATTTTTTACAGCAGGCGCTTCAGCGCAGCAAAATTTTGGAAGGGATCCATGAAATTCGCGGCGGTAATCTAAATTATAAGTATCATGCGTCGGATTTTTCCGGAGATTATATGGAACTGGCGGAAGAGCTCAACGGAGTGGGAGAGGGTTTATCTCATGCCGTGGAAGAAAATGTCAAGAACGAGCGCTTGAAAACAGAATTGATTACGAATGTTTCACACGACATCAAA
Organism: uncultured Lachnospiraceae bacterium; assembly: GCA_948438565.1. Classification (GTDB taxonomy): domain Bacteria; phylum Bacillota; class Clostridia; order Lachnospirales; family Lachnospiraceae; genus Roseburia_B. The sequence goes on from CAOJLW010000090.1 coordinate 1,575, forward strand.
ACGCCGTTGACGTCGATTATTAATTATATTGAACTGATTAAAATGGAAGGGATTGAAAATGGGAACCTTAAGAATTATGTCGGTATCCTCGAACAGAAGTCCCAGAGGTTAAAACAGCTTACGGAAGATTTGGTGGAAGTATCCAGGATTACAAGTGGAAATATCACCCTGGATATGCAGCCAATCAATATGGTGGAACTGATTTGCCAGACGGGAGGGGAATTTAATGAAATTTTTGAAGATATGGGTCTGACCATTATTACCAGACTGCCCAAGGAACCCGTGATGATTTTGGCGGACGGCAGCCGGATTTGGCGCGTAATACAAAACTTGTACAATAATGTGGCCAAATATGCCTTAAAAGATACCAGGGTATATGTGGAACTGAGGGAAAACGATGGTGTGGCGGAATTTTCCATCAAAGATATTTCCGCGCAGGAGATTCAGAAAATGCCGCAGGATTTAAGCGAACGTTTTGTGCGCGGGGACGAATCCCGAGGTACGGAGGGCAGCGGCCTTGGCCTGTCGATTGCAAGAAACCTGACCAATATGATGGGAGGGACATTTGAAATAACGCTGGACGGGGATTTATTTACCGCATCCATTACCTTTCCGGTGATAAACCCTTGATTTTTAACGGTACTGCATTTATAATTTTTATAACTATGGAAAAGCATAAGGAGAATATTATATGAAATTATATGAAAACGGAGCTTACCTTGTAAACGGGACGGAAATTGTGGAAGACCATACGTCTGTGGCCGAGGAGCTTTTTCGTAAAACAGGAACACGCTGGGATAAAACGGAAGCGGCGAAAAATACGATTGCCTATGGCATTTTAGAGGCGCATAATACGTCTGGCAATATGGAAAAGCTGCAGATTAAATTTGATAAACTGACTTCACACGATATTACTTTTGTTGGAATTATACAGACTGCCCGGGCGTCAGGATTGGAAAAGTTTCCGATCCCATATGTGCTGACGAATTGTCATAACAGCCTTTGCGCAGTCGGAGGAACGATCAATGAGGACGATCATATGTATGGTCTGACCTGCGCCAAAAAGTATGGCGGCGTCTATGTGCCGCCGCATCAGGCTGTCATTCATCAGTATGCCAGGGAGATGCTGGCAGGGGGCGGCAGGATGATTTTGGGTTCGGATTCGCATACCCGCTATGGCGCGCTTGGCACGATGGCGATGGGAGAAGGCGGTCCGGAACTGGTCAAACAGCTGCTCGATCAGACGTATGACATCAATATGCCGGGGGTTGTCGGCGTTTATCTGACCGGAGAGCCGGTAAAGGGCGTTGGGCCGCAGGATATCGCGCTGGCGATTATTGGAGAAGTGTTTGCTAACGGCTATGTGAAGAATAAGGTGATGGAATTTGTAGGTCCGGGCGTATCGAATTTAAGCGTGGATTATCGGATTGGCGTGGATGTTATGACGACGGAGACGACTTGCCTGTCCTCAATCTGGAGGACGGACGATAAAGTGCAGGAATTTTATGACATTCACGGCAGAAGCGAAGACTATCGGGAATTAAATCCTGGCGCAGTCGCCTATTATGACGGCATGATTGCCATCGATCTCGGGACAATCCGTCCGATGATTGCGATGCCGTTCCATCCGAGCAATACGTATACGATCGAGGAGTTAAACGCAAACCTGCTCGATATTTTGGAGGACTGTGAGAAACGTGCGCAGGTTAGCTTTGACGGCGCCGTAGAATTGGATTTAAAGAGCAAGGTCAAAAATGGAAGATTGTATGTCGATCAGGGCATTATCGCCGGCTGTGCAGGCGGCGGCTTTGAAAATATCTGTGCGGCGGCGGATATTTTAAAAGGAGCTTCGATTGGAGCCAATGAATTTACGTTAAGCGTTTATCCGGCCAGTATGCCGGTTTATATGGAACTTGTCAGAAATGGAGCGGCGGCAGCTTTGATGGAGACGGGCGCGATTTTAAAGACGGCGTTTTGCGGGCCGTGCTTTGGCGCGGGGGATACGCCTGCGAATAATGCGTTTTCTATCCGTCATTCTACCAGGAATTTCCCGAACCGCGAAGGCTCGAAAGTACAAAGCGGCCAGGTGGCGTCCGTCGCGCTTATGGATGCGCGTTCGATTGCAGCGACCGCCGCTAATCAGGGATATTTGACGGCTGCAACGGATATGGATGTCGAATACGGCAAACCCAAATATTTCTTTGACAGCAAAATTTATGCAAACCGTGTGTTTGACAGCAAGGGCGTGGCGGATCCGTCCGTAGAGATCCAGTTTGGGCCGAATATCAAGGACTGGCCCGCAATGTCTGCACTGCCGGAGCATATGGTATTAAAGGTGGTTGCGGAAATTCACGACCCGGTTACGACGACAGACGAGCTGATCCCATCCGGGGAAACGTCGTCCTATCGATCCAATCCATTGGGTTTGGCGGAATTTACGCTTTCCAGGAAGGATCCGTCGTATGTCGGCAAAGCAAAAGAGATTCAAAAAGCGCAAAAAGCCATTGAAGCGGATTCCTGTCCCTGTGAGGCCGTTCCGGAATTAAATCCGGTTATGGATACTATTAAGGCAAGCTACAGCGGCGTCAACAGGCAAACCGTAGGAATTGGAAGCGTTATTTTTGCCGTAAAGCCAGGCGATGGTTCCGCGCGCGAACAGGCGGCTTCCTGCCAGAAGGTTTTGGGTGGATGGGCCAATATTGCGCACGAATATGCGACAAAGCGTTACCGTTCCAATCTGATCAACTGGGGTATGCTGCCGCTTTTAATCGACCAGGGGGATCTCCCATTTGCCAACGGAGATTATCTGTTTTTGCCGGATATTCGGAAGGCAGTCGCAGAAAAAGCGGCTAAGATCCAGGCGTTTGTCGTAAAAGACGGCGCGATGCAGGAGTTTTCGTTGACGCTTGGCGAACTGACGGATGATGAACGAGATATCATTTTAAAGGGGTGTCTGATCAATTACAATAGAAAGTAGGTGGCGACGGACGTGGAGGATAAGCAAACGGATGTAAAAAAGAAAAAGGTTTCAGATTGGGATTTGAATCAATATATCGTCATAGCGGCGATTGCTTTTGTGACGGTGTGCGGTTGTGTGCTTTTTTTCTTCTTTATCTATCGGTATCATGGTTTTGCAGAATACTGGCAGAAGCTGGTGGCCGTTTTGCAGCCGATTATCATGGGGTTTATTACGGCATATCTGCTCAATCCGGTTATGATGTTTTTGGAAAAATATTTGCAGGTTTTTTTACTGCCTCGGATGAAAAGCGAGGTAAAGGCAAAAAAGATGGCGCGTACCATTGCGACGGTGGGAGCCTTATTCCTGTTCCTGTTATGTATTTTCCTGTTGCTGGATATGGTGATACCGGAGTTAATCGCCAGTGTTCAGAATATGACGACCAATCTTCCGTCTGAAGTCAATTCGTTTGTAGCATGGACAAAAGAGACTTTATCAGGGGAAAGCGGCCTGGCAGAGATGTTGGGTACGAGCTTGCTTTCAATTACCAAATATATAGAACAATTTTTGGAAAAAGATGTCCTTCCACAGATTAATTCTTATGTTGCTTCGATTACAACGGGCGTGATTAGCGCTGTTCGCGCATTGTTTAATTTTATTATCGGACTGGTCATTGCGCTTTATCTGTTGGTGAGCAAAGAGACTTTTATTGGCCAGGGCAAAAAAATCCTCTACGCAGCGTTGCCGCCTAAGATGGGTAATCATGTGATTCAGACGTTAAGGGTAACCGATAAAATGTTTGGCGGTTTTATCAGCGGGAAAATTTTGGATTCTGCAATTATTGGAGTCATTGCCTACATCGGACTTTCGATTATGCGTATGCCGTATAGCCTGCTGGTGGCCGTCATTGTCGGCGTGACCAATATCGTTCCGTTTTTTGGTCCGTTTATTGGCGCGGTTCCGGGGGTGATTTTGATTGCCCTGGCAGAGCCGATCAAAGGTTTATATTTTGTGATTTTTGTATTTGTTTTGCAGCAGGTGGACGGCAATATTATTGGGCCCAAAATTCTGGGCGATTCTACAGGCCTTTCCTCGTTTTGGGTTATTTTTGCAATTTTAATCGGCGGCGGTATGTTTGGTTTTATGGGGATGCTGCTGGGTGTGCCTACCTTTGGGGTTTTATATTACCTGATCCGTGAAATTGTCGCCTATATTTTACGCAGGCGAAAGCTTCCGGAGGGGACAAGGGATTATATCCGGATGAAAAATGTCGATTTAGAAACCGGAGAATTGCGTTATGAAGAGAAACAATAGAACCGCATATTTTTGAGGTGACACAAATTGGATAAGTATGAATACAAATTAAAGCTGGATGAAATGAAAGCATTGTCGGCAGCAGGTGATTATGCGGGGGCGGCTGAGATTGCAGATTCTGTTAATTGGCGTAAAGTGAGGAATGTGAATCTGCTAATCAAGGCGGGGGATGTTTATCTGAGAAAGAAGCGTTATGATGATGCCCGGGATCTTTTGTTGATGGCATATGACCGTGCGCCAATTGGAAGGACAATCCTTTACCGTTTGGCTGAGATTGCCATTAAAACCAAAAATTTTGAGGAAGCCGAGGAGTATTATCAAGAGTTTGTAGAGGTTGCGCCTCACGATAACCTGAAATATATACTGCGCTTTAAACTCGGAAGAGCAAAGGGGGCGGATATTCAGAGTCAGATTGCCATTTTGGAAGAGTTAAAAGAAGCGGAATATACCGAAGAATGGGCGTATCAGTTGGCTTTTTTGTATCATCAGGCTGGCGAGAGTGAAAAATGCATCGACGCCTGTGATGAGTTGATCCTTTGGTTTGGGGAAGGCATTTTTGTAGAACGCGCATTGGAGTTAAAGATGCACCATCAGCCGTTGACAAAGGCGCAGGAGGATAAATATCGGAGGTTTAAACAACGTAGGGACGGCATTCAGGAAGTATATCCAAAAGAAGGCCAGATGGTTTCGATTCCGGTCGTCCAGGAGGATGTGGAAAAGTTTAATACAGCCAATCTACAGGAAGAGCTGGCCAAAAGTATGCAGCAGATTATGGACGCGACCGAGAAAGAAACCGTTCGCGACACCATGGACAATGTCAAGAAAATTGTAGATGAGATTCCGTATCTTCAGATGCCCCATTATGACAATCAGGAAGAGAAGAGAGAGCCGCAGGCAGGGAGTTCTTTTCAGGAAGGTTATCAGAAGGTGTTGGCGGAGGATGCAAACGGGCAGCTTGGGATGGTGGTGGAGGATCGCGCGGTCAAACCCCAGGTGGAAGGCCAGATGAGCATTGAAGATGTGTTGGGCGAATGGCAAAAGATTCAGCGGGCGGCTCAGATTGCAATCCGGAAAGCGGAAGAGCAGAATTTAGAATCTGCAAAAGCACGGGCGTTGCAGGAAGTCGGGGAAATCATGGAACGGTTTAAGGACGTCATTCCAAAGCTGGACGCCGGGATTACGCCAACAGAAATCCTACAGGAAGAATATTTGTCAGAGGGCAGTATATCCAACGATGAGCGTGCCAGCAGATTTATGGCGGGCATGAATGATATGTTGCAGCAGCAGATCGATAAACTTCAGGAAGAAGCAAATGACATAGAAGGAATGAGAAGGAATCCGCCTCCCCGGCATGAGTCGGATTTGCTCCGCAAGATCAAACGAGCAAAACCCAATTTTGATGATAAGATTGGTTTGAAACCCTATGTGCCGCGGCAATTGGAGAGAGCGCAGACGCCATTTGGAACATCCGAGGACGCCATAGGATATGAACAAGCGGAAGTTCAGGAATCGTCTGTAAAACAGCCGGAAGATACCGAAGGTTATGGAGCATATGCGGGACAGCCGGAAAACATTGGCTTAGAATTGGTAGAACCGTCGGAAAGCAGCGACAGTTTTGCAGAAGATATGGAATCGCCGGAAAGCGCGGTCAGTTATGCTGAAAGTGTAGAACCGTCCGAAAACGTAGACAGTCCTCAGGAGAATACAGAATGGCCGGAAGGAGCTGTAGAACATATCGAAGCGATTGCCGGTTATGAGGAGGTCGTAGAACATTCGGAAGCGAGAGTCGGTTATGAGGAGACGACAGAATATTCGGATACGATGGCCGGCCATGAGGGTATGACAGAACCATGGCAGGACTCCGGGGAATATGGCAAATCTGTGGAGCAGTCCGAAGCGATGGAGAGTTATGAGGAGTCTCTAAAACAACCGAAAGCGATTGTCAGTTATGAGGAAACGATAGATTCATTACAGGAGTCGGGGGAATTTCGAGAGCCTGTAAAACAGACGGAATTATGGGAGGATTATGAGGAGCCTGCAAAACAACCGGAAGCGGTTGCCGGTTATGAGGAGGGGGAGGAACAGGCTGGGGAACCAAAAGGTGCGGACGCCTATGCCGATCATGCAGCGCTGTCAATGCCGCAGAAAGGGGATGAGGAATTTGTAGAACCGCCGGAAGAGATACTTCCAGAGGAAATGCGGCTGGCAGAAGCAGAATTTTACGGTGGTTTGGCAGAAACGGCGCGGCAGGAGACAAATGAGGTTTCATCAAGATCTCCGCTGCTGCGGCAGGAGACAAAAGAGATTAAAACAGAAGAAATTACGGCAGCCTTAGATAAGCAGGCAGAAGAGCTGGAAGTGGAAACACCGATAGGCTTTGTGGCTGAAAACGTGCCGGTTCCGCAAAAGCTCAATAAAGAACAAAAGGCGATTTTTTCTTATTTTGTCCCGGTAGCAGGCATGGAGCGTCAAATATGCCAGACGCTGTCACGTACAGCGGCATTTTTAAAATATGGCAAAGTCTCTGCGGCAGGCAATATTTTAATTCAAGGCGGGAGTGGTTGTGGAAAAACAGTTTTGGCAACAGCGTTGATCCGGGCGTTGCAAAAAGAGGTAAAGCGACCGAAGGGTAGGGTCGGGAAAATTGACGCAAGGGCATTAAATAAAAAAGACCTTACTGTGCTGCTGAAAAAAGTGGCTGGCGGCTGTCTGATTATTGAACAGGCAGGCGAGATGAACCGTGAGACAGCCGTGAAACTGTCCCTGCTCTTAGAGAGCGATGCTAGCGGACTTCTGGTGATTATGGAGGATACTCGGGTAGGATTGAATCAGGCGCTCGGCAGGGATGAAGGACTGGCC
>CAOJLW010000091.1 GCA_948438565.1 uncultured Lachnospiraceae bacterium
GTATATGCGTTAAAATTAAAGGGATTTAATCGAATGCATAAATATTTTGGCAGTCATGAAATATTTCATTTGTTTGTGATGGCGGGTAGTTTTTGTCATTTTATTGTGATGTATTGTTTTGTAGTGTAGGGCGGATTTGTCCGCGGAGGGTATTGACAGGGGAAAGAGAAAATGTTAGCGTAAAAAGAAAAAAGAAGGAGATAACTAAATTGAGTGAGAACAGTATACCCTATAAAATATATCTGAACGAACATGAAATGCCGATCCAATGGTATAATGTACGCGCAGATATGAAGCATAAACCGGCGCCCCTTTTAAATCCGGGAACCTTACAGCCTATGACAGAAGAAGAGCTTTCCGGCGTATTTTGCAGTGAACTGGCCAAGCAGGAATTGGATGAAACGACTCCATATATCGATATACCTGAGGAAATTTTAAAATTTTATAAGATGTATCGTCCGTCTCCTTTGGTCAGGGCATATTGTCTGGAAGAAAAATTGCAGACGCCGGCAAAAATCTATTATAAATTTGAAGGAAACAATACCAGCGGAAGCCACAAGCTCAATTCGGCGATTGCCCAGGCGTATTATGCGAAAAAGCAAGGTTTAAAAGGCGTTACGACAGAAACCGGAGCAGGCCAATGGGGCACCGCGCTTTCGATGGCGTGTTCTTATTTTGATCTGGATTGTAAAGTGTATATGGTAAAGGTTTCGTATGAACAAAAACCGTTCCGCAGGGAGGTTATGCGTACTTATGGGGCGAGCGTAACGCCTTCTCCGTCAGAGACGACCGAAGTGGGACGTAAGATTTTGGCGGAATTTCCGGGTACGACCGGAAGCCTTGGCTGTGCGATATCAGAGGCGGTGGAAGCTGCGGTAAGCACGGAAGGATACCGCTATGTTTTGGGCAGCGTTTTGAATCAGGTGTTGTTACATCAGTCGGTGATTGGATTAGAGACCAGGGCGGCTCTGGATAAATATGGGATTCAACCGGATATGATTATCGGATGTGCGGGCGGCGGTTCCAATCTTGGCGGATTGATTTCTCCGTTTATGGGTGAAAAGCTGCGAGGGGAAAGGGACTATCAATTTATTGCGGTAGAGCCGGCTTCCTGTCCAAGTCTGACCCGTGGGAAATATGCGTATGATTTTTGTGACACCGGAAAAGTCTGTCCACTGGCCAAGATGTATACGTTAGGGAGTGGATTTATCCCGTCTGCCAATCATGCCGGAGGTCTGCGGTATCATGGCATGAGTTCCGTGCTTTCACAGCTTTATGATGACGGGTTGATGGAGGCGCGCGCTGTGGAACAGACGGCTGTATTTGAAGCGGCGGAGCAGTTTGCAAGGATTGAAGGCATTCTGCCGGCTCCGGAAAGCTCCCATGCAATCCGTGTAGCCATTGATGAAGCTTTAAAATGCAAGGAATCCGGCGAGGCCAAGACAATTGTCTTTGGATTGACCGGAACCGGATATTTTGATATGATCGCCTATGAAAAATTCCATAACGGAGATATGTCAGATTATATCCCAACTGATCAAGAACTGGAACCGGGTTTTGCTTCTTTGCCAAACGTCGAATAGCGGAACAAACGAGGAGGTTTAAGTTTTGAATCTGATGAGCGGAATTCTGGCTATTATAGTTGTAATTTTGATTATAGTTGTTTTTTTGTTTTTATTTGTCACATTTTTGCTTAGTATGCAAAGGAGGACGGAGATTCTGGTAGGAAAAGACGCTCCGGAGTTAAAGAAAACATTGACGCCGACGCAAAAATTTATTTTGGCTGCCAGTTCTCCTACGATTGCCAATCACTATAAATGTGTGATAGATATCTGGGATACGCATACATCCGATCGTGGAGTGCAGCAGGCAATTGAGTTATTTCAATGGGGGTGGGGAGATTTTACATATGAGAATGTCAAAAATATGGCGGATGATTGCCTGAACCGTGGATATAACAGTAAATATCAAGAATTTTGCAGCGCGGACGTATCGTCTCCGGAATTTATATCAAAATATACCGATTTTGAACGCGGACTTTTTGAAGAAATGAAGCAGAAATATCCCAAACAAGGAATGCTTGCCTGGGATCTTGTCAGGACGCTTTCGATTCTGGGAGGAGCCTATATGGGCGGTATTATGGAATATTCGGAAGCTGCCAAAATGGCGTTAGATGTCTGCCGGCTTCTACAGGAAAATTTTTCGTCATGGGATGATATGGTCGGCAGCTATACGTTGGGTTATTGGTTTTGGCGTGGTCAAAAAAAGAAGGACAGGCTGAAATATTATAAAAAACTGAAAAGAACCTGGATATATCAAATATCATGGGATACCGTTTTAAAAGAAAGCGAATTGTAGTATGAAAAATACATAAAAAAGGGACTGCCGCAATGTGATATGCGGCAGTCCCTTTTATTTTGTCCAATACCTATTATTTGATTGTTACGCTTGATTTTTGCCCTTTATTTTTCAAAAGTTTCTTATAACGATTACGTTTGCTGGCTGGCGTTTTAATCTTTGCTTTTGCATGGATGCCTTTCAAAGCTTTTTTACCCACCGTTTTCAGTTTCTTTGTGTTGATCGTTATATTTTGAAGTTTGCTGTCTCCTTCAAACGCTGATGCGCCAATAGAGGCAATATTTTTGCCAATGGTAACTTTTTGCAGTTTTTTATTGTTTTTAAATGCATTCTTTGCAATTGCCGTAACTCGATATGTGATTTTGTTAATGCTTACCGTTGCAGGCACGCTAAAGGTTTTATTTGTTTTTTTGATAGGTTTGACAAAAGTTACGGTACCGCCTTTAACGGAAGAGGAAGTCACCAAATAGTTTGCCTTCTTTATCTGATAGGTTTTTCCTACTTTCGGAAGTGTGTCGTCTGTTTTTGGAACGTCTGTATTTACCGGCGGGTTTTCAGTCGGCGGTTGTATTGTATTTGTCACAGGCTGTAAAAGCGCCATTTTGCTTTGCAGTTGTAGAAGCGCTTCGGAAAGCGATTCCAGAGTGAGAGGATCTGCGTTGATGATAGTCTGTGCATTGGTCAGCGCAGATTGAAAAGCATTCCAGGTTTCCGGCGTATAATGGCTTGCTATTTTGCCTGTAGCTTCTGCAATTACATTAGAAAGCTCGGCTTTTTTGTTTTCGATCGCCTGTGCATCTTTTGTTTTTAACCGATCCATCGTATCTTGAAGTTCCTCTAAGGCATCCGAGAGGAGCTCGAGAGTTGCATTTTCATCTGCAATCAGGTTTTGGGCGTCCGTAAGAGCCTTATGGAAAGGAGTCCAGGAGTCGATAGTAAAATCAGCTTCGTTTTTGGAAGAGGCTTGGGAAATCAGTGCGGAAAGCTCTGCCTTCTTATCCTCGATTGTTTGCTCAGCCTTTGTTTTTAACTGACCCATGGTATTCTGAAGTTCCTGTAAGGCGTCCGAGAGAAGCGCCAGAGTAGCGTTTTTATCTGCAACCAGATTTTGAGCGTCCGTAAGAGCCTTATGGAAAGGAGTCCAGGAGTCGATAGTAAAATCAGCTTCGTTTTTGGAAGAGGCTTGGGAAATCAGTGCGGAAAGCTCTGCCTTCTTATCCTCGATTGTTTGCTCAGCCTTTGTTTTTAACTGATCCATGGTATCCTGAAGCTCTTGTAAGGCATCCGAGAGGAGCTCGAGAGTAGCGTTTTTATCTGCAACCAGGTTTATGGCGTCCGTAAGCGCTTTGTGGAACGGCATCCAGGAATTCGTTGTATAATCTTCTTCTTTTTTTGTTTGGGCTGTTTTAATGGCTTTTGACAGATCGGCTTGTTTTATTTCCAATGTTTCCTGAGCATTGGTCTTTAGTTTATCCCGCTTATCATTCAGATTCTGTAACGTAATGCTTAGCAAATTATAAAGCGCATGTTCGTTATTTAATAGATTCTGTGCGGTTTGAAGCGCGGTTTGAAATTCGTTCCAGGTTTTATCCGTATAGTCGTCTTTTGTAATTGCTTCTGCTTGTTTTACTGCGTCCGACAAATCGGCTTTTATTTTTTCCAATTTTGCCTGCTCTTTTGTCTTTAAATTGTTTAGAGCATTTTCGAGTTTGGTTAATGCGCTGAAAAGCTGATTGTAAGAAGCGCTGCTGTCATTGTAGAAAGCTTTTGCCTCATCCATGGCAGTTGTTACGAGCGCCCAGGTTTCTGGAGTATAAAGCGCTTCGTTTTTTGCTTCGGCAATTACAAAGGAATCGTCAAGCTTTTGCCGTATCACGGATTTCAGTTCATCTTCATTGTTGGACAATTTGATTTTATAGTCATTGGTTGTTTCGCCATCCTCGGATTGTACGCGTACGGTTGCCGTTTTGCTTTTATCTGCCGGGATAATTGTGACAGAGGCATTGTCTGCTGCTTCTGCCGTAATAGCCGCTTCCGTGTGGCTGCCGTCAATTAATGTTATATAACCGTTGCTGTTATAGGTATTTGCGACAAATCCTGGTACGGGTTCCCCATTGACCTTTAAGTCCTTTAATACGGCCGTTTGGTTCGTCTGACAATAGGTTCCGGAGGTATAGATTTCACATTCTGTTAAACCGACGTATCTGCATCCGTCTTGCGGTTTAAACGTAATACGCAGAGCCGCTGCATTTTGCGTATTATGGAACGTATAGGTTGCCTTATTGTTATTATTGGTATCCACAGTGGATGCGTCATAGGTGACTGGTTCAAATGTCGTTCCGTCTGCGGAAGCAGAAAACGTAATCTCTCCGGGCAGCCGTACATTGTCATCTGTATAATAATACAGGTTGATATAGTTTAAAGCCTGTACGTCGTCCCAGGTAAAGATGATGGTCGGCGCGGAATTTGTAAGCGCAGAATTCCAGTTGGTCCAGCGTTCATTTGCTCCGCCGCCTGGAATGGATACTTTGACTCCGTTTACAATGGAAAGTAAATTGTCGGAAGTTGGATCGCACGTTTCGGTCAGGGTTGCATAATCGGGCGCGACATTTTTGGATTCTGTTGTGATAGATTCGGCAACTCGAATTTTCATGCTTGTCGGTATGGACCGATCATCCGAAATCGTGGCGGAGCCAGACACCGTTATGATAGAGTCGATTTCAGAAAAATCCGATGCGTTGAGTTTTTCCCATGTCACCGGGTATTCTCCATAGGTATTTCCATTGGGAAGGATGCCCGGGGTGGTTTTTGGCAATATGGGGACAACGCCGACCGTAGTTGCTTTTGTATAAGATGGCACTGTTATAATAACAGGATTGACCTGTAGCGTGGCGACAATCGGATAGAATTTTCCTTCGCAGGATATCTGGCCGTTAATGAGGTATTTGCCGGGTGTGCCATAGACGTTTTCGGGTATGGGATCCCAGGCTATTGTCATGTCTGTTTTGCTGCCGTCACTCATGGTTCCTTCGGCACGGGTCTGGAGGGTTGGAAGAACTTCCATATCCGTATGATACTGCATCTGTAAATCATAATCCTTTAAATAGGTTTCGCTCTGCTCGCTGCCGGTCGTGTTGACGGTTACTTTTTTGGTTTCCATGCCGTCGCAGGATGCCTGTAAGGTAAAACCTCCGGATATCTGTGTGCTTCGCACAATGACAAGGGCTTTGCCGCTAAATGCGTCGATCGTTGCGTTTTTTGCATTGAGCAGGACGGATTTTTGCTGGTATTTGTCAATGGTGGACTGGTTGCCGTTGTCTACGCCTACGATTTCTCCATGCCCGGTCAGGGTAAAGCGAATATTTGGATTTGCCTGACTGGCAAATTCACCGTTTTTGTCAAAAATATCTACGTCAATATAAGCGAGACTGGAACCGTCTGCTAATATTTCTGTTTTTTCTGCCGTTAATTGCAGGACAGAGCCGTTATCGCTGTTGGTAGTTACGCGATTTTGACCAAGAGTGTCAGTAATTTCCGCTCCGGATGCATCGTATGCTTTGGCGTACAGTGTGCCTTCGGCATATTTAACGTTAAACTGAGCCGCCATATTGTTGGAATCCGAATTGTTTGTGGAATTGAGTCCCGTGCATAAAGAGCTGTTGTCGGAAACTGTGCGGTACATACCGTATTCATAACCGGCCGCTGTCTTAAGAGATTCCCTTGTGGCTGTTCCAATTTTTTGATCGTTTAAAAACAGTTCTACTTTGGCGGCATTGGAATAGATGTGTACCGGGACGTTGCCGCCGCTGATGGCCAAAGCGTCCTGGTTCCAGCATCCGGGTACAATATGCAAGGTTGTCGTATCTTCTTTCCATTGGCTGGTATAGAAATAATAGGAATCCTTTGGAAATCCCGCCGTATCTATGATGCCAAAGAACGAGGAATTGGGAATGGCTTTATCGCTGCCGCTGATGCTTCCGGGCCCGGTTCCGTTCCAGTCCGTTGGTTCGCCGATATAGTCAAACCCCGTCCATACGTAAGTGCCTGACATAAAATCGTTGGCAATGACCGGAAGCCATGCGGCTCTTGCCCGCTGTCCCCAGGATACGTTGGAGGTATCGTATGCAGTGTACAGGTATCGTCCCGGACGATCGATTTTTCCGGTTGTCGAATAAATTCCGCGGCTGTTGATCGAAGAAACGGTTTCGGATCCGACCAAAGGCCAGCTTGGCTGCCGGTTATGGTTATTGACATAGTTGCCAGGCGAGTAGTTTAGGCCTACGACGCCGCCTGCTTCTGCCAGCAGTTTATCAATTTTGGTACGGTAGTCGCTGGTATTGGCAAAATTGGCGCTGTTATCCCCGCAGGTGATCGGTTTGGTGGGATCGATGGCTTGAATCCAGTTGATCATGCTCGTGGCATCCCCCGTATATTGACTGACATAGGGTTCTGAGGTAGTGTTAGGAGCGCCAAAATTAAGCTCATTGCCAATCGACCACATGATAACGCACGGATCGTTTTTGTCGCGATTAATCAAAGCTTCTAAGGCAAACTGCACCCATTTTTCATCCGCCGATCCGCCGATCAGCTGATTATCTGCGCCAAGTGTACGGTTAAACCATTTGGAAAAATCGTTGGTATTTCCATTTTTTGGATACGCCCAGCCGTCATAGACTTCATCCATGACAAGAACGCCCAGTTCATTACAAATTTCGAGCAATGCCCTGCCGGGCGCGTTATGGCTGCTCCGGATGGAATTACAGCCCATTTCCTTTAATTTTTCTACCTGCCGGTAGATGGCGTCATAGTAAGCGGCCGCGCCAAGCGCGCCCTGATCGTGATGCATACACACGCCTTTTAATTTCATCTTTTCGCCGTTTAAGGCAAAGCCTGTATTGGCGTCATAGTCGATATAGCGGAAACCAAATTCCGTCGTATACGTATCAACCACATTTGCTCCGGAAAGGATTTCCGTCTTTACATAGTAAAGATTAGGATTGTCGCAGTCCCACAGGTCTGGCTGAGTGACCGATAGCGTCTGTGTCAGCGTATCGGACTCGCCTGCCTCTAAAGCAACGGTATTTTCGGCGTTTGCATTGGATACGATGTTGCCGTTGGCATCTTCTACCGTTGTACGCACAGCGGCATTCGCATTGGCGTCGCTGTCGTTTTGCACGGTTGTCTGAACCTTTACGGATACATCCCCGTCTTTTTGCGTTTCGAGATCCGGCGTCGTTACATAGGAGCCGTCCAGCGCCACATGGATGGGATTGGCGACGGTTAAAGTTACGTCACGGTAAATGCCGGAGCCGGAATACCAGCGGCTGGACGGGTATTCATTGACCGCTTTTACGGCGATGACGTTTTCTGTCTGGCCGTCACAGGTTAAGAGATCGGAAATATCAAATGAAAAATTGGTATAGCCGTAATGATGCTCTCCGATTTTCGTGCCGTTGACGTACACATAGGCGTTGTTGTAGACGCCGTCAAAGTTTAAGATGATGGATTTGCCGTTAAAGCTGGCCGGAAAGATAGCGGTCTTACGATACCAGCCAGTTCCGCCGGGCAAAAATCCGGATTCCGCTTCATATTTGTTGGAGAATTCCTGCGTAATGCTGAAATCGTGCGGAAGCTGAATATCGTTCCAGCCGGAGTCGTCAAAATCTATATTTTGCGCATTGGCCGGATCGGACAGGATAAACTTCCAGTCCATGTTGAAGTTGAGGTTCCGTTCTGCTGTTTCTTCCAGTACGACAGTTTCGCGCACGGGCGCCGCCGCTGTGGTTTCGGAAGGAATGCCGGATCCCCCTACAATTGTCACAGCAGTCATCAGAATCGAAAACCATTGTTTGAAACGATTGCTTTTCATAAAATTACCCCCTTTAAAATGTAATATACTTACCATAACATTACGGATTTTTTTTGTAAAGAATTCTACTTAAAATTTCCGACAATTTATTATGAAAGTAAAATCTTTTTGGACTCCTATACTTTTAGAGGATTATATGGTAAAATATTTCCGATAAAAATGTAAAAATGTTCCGTCTTTATTTTTATATTATATAATAGAAAGTAAAGATGAAAATGATATAGGAGAAAGGGATTATGAAGGATAAGGTGACAAGGTTTTTAATTGTCCGACTGGTTTTTGTATCAATTCTTTGCATCATTGTTTTTGGTGTTGTAACAATACGAATGAATCAAAATGGTGCGGAAACGATTCAGGAAATTGGTGAAATTTATATGTCTGGGATGAGCGGTCTGGTTGCCCGGGATTTTGGCT
>CAOJLW010000092.1 GCA_948438565.1 uncultured Lachnospiraceae bacterium
TACGCTCCAATAAATAGGCCGCCCGCGCCTGCCAGGAATGCATTTTTTTGGCCAGGGAATAGCCGGATTGGGCAATTTGGGATAATTGCGCTGGGGAAGCAAGCAAATCGGCCATTCGATGGGTTAAAGCATCCAAATCCTGGATATCATAGTAGCAGACCCCTTCGCCGTCCGTAAATCGGCGGGTTAAGTACGGCGTGGCGTCCGTCATGCAGAGGCTGTGATTTAGTATGGCTGTGTAAATACGGTCATGGGAACCGTTTTTAAATTCCGGCAGGAGATTGACAGTGATTTTGGAAAGGCGGAAAAGGGAAAACGTGTCCCGGAAGGCAATATCGTCGATGATTTGTACCTGTTGGAAAGCGGCAAGCGGAGATTTGCGCCATCCATTGCCGCAGAGCGTAAGAGGCAGTCCGGCTTTGGCAATCTGCAACAGCAGATGTTCCCGTTTATAGGCTCGTAAGTAGGTATCGCATAAAAAGCACGCCTGCATATGCAAAGGGAAAGTTTCTGTTATAATGTCTGATGATTCCAAAGACGGAAGCAGCTGCTGAAACGCCGCTTCCTGCGTTAAAACGGGATCGGCTTGTATATGCTCGATAAGCTGTTTGGTCAGATTTCCAAGGAAAGGCGGCGTAGCATGGATGGCGTTTTCGACTTCGCGGTAATCCGTATAGGTGCCGGAAAACAGCACGTCTATTTTTTTGGAAGGGTAAGAGGCGTCCGTTGGGGCGATGTCTTCTCCGGTCATTGGAAAAACGGCGGCCGAAGCAATATGCGGATAGCAGGCTAAAATATAATCCCGATGGTTTTCATCCATGCAAAGCGCATGAAAGTCGGCTAAAGGCTGTTGAAGGGAATTGTGGTGGTACAGCGGGTGGTCTAAAAGGATATTATAAAAGGGAGCCTGGATGTGATCCAAGAAGAAGCTGCCATCTTCCATTGTAAGGCGCGGAAGTCCGGAATTAAAATCAAAGACCGCGTCAAATGTCCGGTTTAGCAGGCATTCCAGGGATTTTGGAGCCTTTGTGGCGTAAGCAAAGGTTTCCACAATATGTCCGGCGTCAGTCAGAGCCTTGCCAAGCGCATTGGCAAAATAGGCGTAGGAGCCATAACATACGGATTGGACAGCAAAAATCAGGAAATGTTTCATGTCGGCGACCTCCATTCCAAAATGTTTTATTTATATTTTCTTATGCACGGCGGCATTTGTCAACGTGAGAAAAAAGCAGTTGAACGATTTTGTGCGAGGTAGTATAATAAATGGGCGAAAAGAGGCGCAAAACAGGGAGGTTATCATGTTAGAATTGAGGAATATATCTTACGAAGTGGAGGAGGGCCAGGAAAGCCGTGAAATATTAAAACATATCAACCTGGTGATAGACGATCATTTTGTGGCGATTACGGGGCCAAACGGAGGAGGGAAATCGACGTTGGCCAAGCTGATTGCAGGTATCTTAAAACCTTCGGAAGGGCAGATCCTTTTGGATGGCGTGGATATTACCGGGATGGACATTACAGAACGCGCCCGGCAGGGGATTAGTTATGCATTTCAGCAGCCTGTGCACTTTAAAGGCCTGACGGTGAAAGATTTGATTTCTCTGGCAGCAGGACGTACGATGATGGTTTCTGAGATTTGCGACGTGCTATCCGAAGTCGGTTTGTGCGCCAAGGAATATATTGACAGGGAGATCAACGGCAGTCTGTCCGGTGGGGAATTAAAACGCATTGAGATTGCGATGATTACCGCAAGAGGGACAAAGCTTTCCATTTTTGACGAACCGGAAGCCGGTATTGATCTTTGGAGTTTTAAAAGCCTAATCCGTGTATTTGAAAAAATGCGTGAAGAAATCAACGGTACGATACTGATTATTTCCCACCAGGAGCGGATATTAAATGTAGCGGATAAAATCGTTTTGGTTACGGATGGGACGATAGCGGCGGTCGGGAGCAAAGAAGAAGTGATGCCAAAACTTTGGCTTACAGAGGCCGCGTGCAGGACATTGATGGAAAAGGCAGAGTAGTGGAGGAAGGATAATTGGACAAAATTCAAAAGGATTTGCTAAAGCAGGTGGCTGATTTGCATAAGATTCCGGCGGGCGCTTATAATATCCGTGCGAACGGCAAAATGGCAGGCAGGAATACGACGGCCAATATCGATATCGTAGCCAAAGAGGACAAGCAGGGGATTGACATTATCATTAAACCGGGCACCAAAAATGAAAGCGTGCATATTCCAGTCATTTTGAGCGAAAGCGGCTATCAGGAAATGGTGTATAATGATTTTTATATCGGGGAGGACTGCGACGTTACGATTATTGCAGGATGCGGCATCCATAATTGCGGCGTGGATACGTCCAAGCACGATGGGATCCACACGTTTTATGTGGGTAAAAATGCGCGTGTGCGCTATGTGGAAAAGCACTATGGGGAAGGGGACGGGAACGGCGAAAATATTATGAATCCGATGACCGTGGTGTATTGTGAGGAAAATGCTCATTTGGAGATGGAAACGACGCAAATCAAGGGGATTGATTCGACAAACCGCATCACCAAAGGGGAACTGAAGGCAGGAGCCAGCTTAGAAGTGCATGAAAAGATTATGACGCATGGCAGGCAATATGCCAGAACGGAATTTGAGGTGGATTTAAACGGAGAAAATTGCAGCGCCAATGTGATTTCCCGTTCTGTTTCGCGGGGCAGTTCCAAACAGGAGTTTTTCTCCAAAATCAATGGCAATGCCGCTTGCGCCGGGCATAGCGAATGCGACGCAATTATTATGGACAATTCCTGTGTGACGGCAAGTCCGCAGCTTACCGCCAATCATATAGACGCAGGCCTGATTCATGAGGCTGCCATTGGTAAAATTGCGGGAGAGCAGTTGATTAAGCTTATGACATTGGGATTGACCGAGCAGGAAGCGGAGCAGCAGATTATCAATGGCTTTCTGAAATAAAAAAATGATACGAAAATCAGGGATTTTCGTATCATTTTTGTAAGTACCGGAAACGTTCTTCTGTTTGTTGGTCAAAAGAATATACAGCATTACCGGAAACGTTTGCCTGGCGCAGGCATTTGGTGCATAGGGAACCAAAGGTAATTGCCTCGCCGCAATTTTGGCAATGTAAAGATTCCATGGTCGGTTGAGCTTGCAACTCTTTGTATTGGATTCGGCCTTCCCGGATCCAGCCTTTGACTCTATGTAGTGGAATCGAAAAGTGTTCTGCGACGTCAAATTCCGTCACATCGTTTTCCCGGATAAAATCTTTGACCTGGGAAAAGAGGATGCGCTCTTTGCAGGCAGGACAGATATCTTCCGTATAATTCTTGGGAAGATTACAGCGGCATTCTTTACATGTGCCAATCTCGTTGTCAAACAATGATTCTGTAAGTCGTGTTGCCATGTGTGATAAGCCCCCTTTTCTTGTATTATAGCACAAACAGCCACAGAAAGGAATGGTCTGTATGAAATTTTTTCAATTATCTGATTTGCGCGCGCCGATTGCCGTGTTTGACTCCGGAGTAGGCGGCATTAGTGTGCTCCGGGCGCTGATCGAGGAGATGCCAAATGAAAACTATTGGTATTACGGCGATTCGGCAAACGCTCCCTATGGAACGAAAAGTCTGGAAAAAGTGCGTGAGCTTACCGTTGCCCATGTAGATCGCTTCCTTATGAAAGGCGCCAAGGCTATTGTGGTAGCCTGTAATACGGCGACAAGCGCAGCCGTACGCCATCTGAGGCAAAAATATCCGTCGGTGCCGATTATTGGGATTGAACCGGCTTTAAAACCCGCTGTTTTATCGAAAAACAACCCAAATGTGATTGTGATGGCGACGCCTATGACGATCCGGGAAGAAAAATTTCATAACCTGATGGGGCGATATCTGGGCATGGCTCATATTATCCCGTTGCCGTGTCCGGGATTAATGGAATATATAGAGCATGGAGATATTCATAGTCTGGAACTGGAACAGTTTTTGGGAAGGCTGTTTGAACCGTTTGAAAAGAAGAAATTGGACGCGGTGGTTTTAGGATGTACGCATTATCCATTTGTCAGCAGAGAGCTTAAAAAAGTTTTGGGAGAAGAGGTTATGCTGTTTGAAGGCGGGCCGGGTACGGCTCGGGAGACAAAAAGACGGCTCTTGGAGGCAGGACTATTAACGGATAGCCGCAAAAAAGGGAGCATTTATTTTGACAACAGCCAACCGTCTGCGGAAAAGCAGAGGTTATGTGAACGTCTGTTAAACATAATACCTTGAATGTTCGGATGAAAAAATTGGAAATGGTCTAATCTTTCATCGGACAGTTGCCGATATAAATATAGAGAGTATATGTATGCGGAAAAAATTCAGTGAGGAGGGTTACGTATGTCAACGATTAATAATGATTATAGCAGCCAGTACAATACCAATGTAGATTTTTCTTCGTATTTTGGCATATCCGGTTCGTCTACATCGTCTGCATCAGGTGTTACGGATAATACTTTCAGTCTTGCGGATTACGCTTCCATTAAAAACGGCAGCTACAGCAAGCTCTTAAAAGCATATTATGCCAATCAGGATACAAAAGCTGAAAAAGGGGATTCCGCCAAGAGCTTGACTTTGATGAAATCAGGCGCAGACGCCCTGAAAAAGTCAGCGGACGCGTTAAATGACGCTTCCCTGTGGGAGAAGAAAAAGATCAAAAAGAAAGATGAAAAGACGGGTCAGGAAACCGAAGTGGAGGATTATGACTGGGAAGCAATCACAAAAGCTGTTAAATCCTTTATCGACAATTATAACAGCATGGTGGAAAAAGCCGGAGATTCCGATACAAAGGGGATTTTGCGTACAGCCGCCTGGATGACTAGTATGACGGAGCGCAATGCCACCCTGCTTTCCAAGGCCGGGATTACGATTGGAGAAGGCAATAAGCTCAAATTGGACGAAGATACTTTAAAGAAAGCAAATATGAGCACATTAAAGAGTTTATTCACAGGTCCTCAGTCCTATTCCGCTAAGATCGCTTATAAAGCGTCTCAGTTGGGGACGGCGGCCTCTCGCGCTAAGGAAACGACGTATACGAAAAACGGGGATTACTCCAAGTCCTTGTCACAGTTGGTATCCGGTGAGGTGGATGAAGAGGCATAGATGATTATGTCCTAAAGTAATTGGGCAAGCTATATTATACTGCACAAGAAACGATAAAATCGGCAATTTGAGGTATCAAATGTCTGTAGAGAATACCTTAAATTGCCGTTTTTTATAGCGTTATGGCTGCGTGAGAAAATAGAGCGCCAGCAGGTGCGCCGGATAAAACAGGTAGAAAATATATTTTAACGAAATTCCACGCTGACCGTTGTAACGTTTAATCAGCGGGACGGAAACAAAAGCGCTGACTTCTAGTACGGACAGGTAGCAGAGCAAAGCGCAGGAGATCGAGACGGCCGCCGTCCGTTTTCGACGCAACTCATATAAAATGCCAATTACCAGTACGCCGGTAAAGCTGTAATCCGTGTGTAAAATCCTGGCCAGGGTCATTCCGCACAACAGGATCAAAAGACGACCAAACAGCAGGAGAACGGAGGAGCCGTCGAATTGCGTTTCTAACTGCTTTAGGCAGGCGATTGTCAATAGGCCAATGAACAACGTAAAAAAAACGTTTTGGGAGGTTGGGTTAAAAAAGGTCTGCTCGAATGCCAGATCAAACGGGATTTCAGAGATCAGAGCAAAAAGAGCGAGGCGCAGGCAGTATCTAGGCAGGTTTTTAGTATGTAGGAAGCCTTCTACCAGTAAAAAACAAAAGATCGGAAAGGCAATGCGTCCAATCAGGCGTAAGGTAAAATAGGGGATAGCCTGGCTGGGGCAGGCGGAAAGAATGGCCGTATAGGACCAGGAAGTAAGGCCTGCATTTCTGACGGCAGTCAGCAGATAGGGCCATACCAGGGTGGCGCCGATGTGGTCTAGCAGCATCGTAGTGATGGCGATGAGCTTTAATGTGCTGCCGGACAACCCGGTTTTTGACGTAGCAGATGGAAAATCATGCATTTGGAACACTCCTTTTTTGTAGTGAGATTATTATACGGGTTTTTGCTTCAAAATACAATAGAGCGTTCTTTGGCATTCAATTATTTAGGAGAGTATCATGGAAGATAAACGGTTTGCTGTTCTGATTGATTCAGACAATATTTCAGCGAAATATATTATGGCAATTTTAGACGAAATGACCAAGTATGGCATTATCACTTACAAACGAATCTATGGCGACTGGACAAGCAATCAGGCGTCTAAATGGCGGGAAGAGCTGCTGGCCAATTCGATTACTCCAATACAACAGTTTTGTAATACGGCGGGTAAAAACGCTACGGATTCGGCGCTGATTATCGATGCCATGGATATTCTGTATACTGGTCGCGTCGAGGGGTTTTGCATTGTTTCCAGCGACAGCGATTTTACGAAATTGGCGAGCAGGCTGCGTGAGTCCGGCATGGAAGTAATTGGAATGGGGGAAAATAAAACGCCCAAATCCTTTAAAGCCGCGTGTTCTGTCTTTACAAATCTGGAAATTTTATTGGAGCAGGATGAGGATAAGGCCAAAGAAAATATTTCACAGAAACGGATTCAAGAAGCGATTGTAGAAATTATTACGGAAAATGAGAACAACGGTAAAAAAACGGGTCTGGGGGAACTGGGGAATTCTCTGCTCAAGAAATTTTCCGATTTTGACGTCCGGAATTACGGTTACAGTTCGCTGTCCCGTTTCATGGAAGAAATGGAAGATACGTTTACCTTATATAAAAAGGAAAATACAATTTTAGTCGGTTTGCAGGACGCCAGCTTGAAACGGGAGCAGCTGGAGGATTATATCCGTGACTGCGTACGTCAGTCTATGGGGGAAGGCGTGGACTTGGCTGCAATGGGGCAAAAGCTCCATAAAAAGTATCCGGATTTTAAGGTAAAGGAATATGGATATTCCACATTTCAAAAATTTGTGTCGCATATTTCCGGGTTGGAGCTTGTGACAGAAAATGAAAGCGTCAAACGGCTGGTGGAAAAAGCGGAGGAGGAGCCGCCCGAGCCAAGAGCGATTGCCGGACAACTGAAGAAAGCGATAACAGGCAAAAAGAAAAAGGTAAAAGAAGCGCGTAAATGATGGGCATTTACGCGCTTTTTTTATGATAGCTACCGCATATTGTTGACAGCGGCTTCGATAAAGCCTTTGAATAATGGATGCGGACGGTTCGGTCTGGATTTTAACTCCGGATGCGCCTGAGTTGCCAGAAACCAGGGATGGTCGGGTATTTCAATCATTTCTATAATCCGGCCGTCCGGAGAAATACCGCATAGTTTAATGCCATGTTCCGTGAGGGCATTCCGATAGTCGTTATTGACTTCGTAGCGGTGGCGGTGACGTTCGTGAATCGTATCGCTTCCATATAATGCATAGGCTTTGGAAGTGGGATCTAACACACATGGATAGGAGCCAAGCCGCAGGGTTCCGCCGATATCTTCCACGCCGTCTTGATCCGGCATCAGAGAGATGACTGGGTGGGTGGTGTTGGCGTTTAATTCGATACTGTGCGCGTCGTGCATTTTGCATACGTTTCTGGCAAATTCGATAATCGCCACCTGCATTCCAAGACAAAGACCCAGGTATGGAATTTGATTGGTGCGCGCATAATGCGCGGCGATAATCATCCCTTCGACGCCGCGGTCGCCAAAGCCGCCGGGGACGATAATACCCTGGGCGTTTCCGAGGATTTCATCGGCGTTTTCTTCGTTAATCAGTTCGGAATCCACCCAATGGAGGTTGACTGTGGCATGGCTGGCAATGCCGCCGTGTTTGAGCGCTTCCACTACGGAAATATAGGCGTCGTGGAGCTGCGTATATTTGCCAACCAATGCAATATTGACTTCTTTATTGGGGTGGCGCAGATCGTATACCATCTGTTTCCAGTCGTCTAAATCCGGATCGGGACAGTCCAATTTGAGACAATCGCAGGCAACTTTGGCCAGATCCTCCGCTTCCATGGCAAGCGGCGCTTCATAGAGGTATTCCACGTCCAGATTTTGCAGTACATGATGACTTGGCACGTTGCAAAACAGCGCGATCTTATCTTTGATGGCCTGTCCAAGCGGATGCTCGGAACGGCATACGATGATATCCGGCTGGATGCCCATGCCTTGCAGATCTTTTACGCTGGCCTGCGTCGGCTTGGTCTTTAATTCGCCGGAGGCTTTGATGTATGGGATCAATGTGACATGGATTAGGATGGCGTTTTCATGCCCGATTTCATGTTGAAACTGGCGGATGGCCTCCAGAAACGGTTGGCTCTCAATATCCCCCACCGTGCCGCCGACTTCAATAATGGCAATATGGGTGTCGTCCGTCGTAAAATTGCGGTAAAAGCGATTTTTGATTTCATTGGTAATATGTGGTATGACCTGGACGGTGCCTCCGCCAAAATCTCCCCGGCGCTCTTTTTGAAGTACGGACCAGTAAATTTTCCCGGTTGTGACGTTGGAATTTTTGGTCAGGCTTTCATCAATAAAGCGTTCATAGTGTCCCAGATCCAGATCGGTTTCAGCGCCGTCGTCGGTGACGAAAACCTCGC
>CAOJLW010000093.1 GCA_948438565.1 uncultured Lachnospiraceae bacterium
TAGGTCTAAGGGTTTATAGGTATCCCTCGAATAACCTAAATACATTATACAAGGGGAATAGAGATGAAAAAACGATTGTTAGCTGGTTTTTTGTCGGCTGTTATTTGCGGCAGTCTGATATTGCCTTTGTCGGCCACAGGAGCTTTGATGACTCGGGAGGCAAAATGGGCTCAGGTAAACGAGACCGCCGCGGAGCGTACGGCTTCTGTATCGGAAAGACAGACGCTCAATTTTAACAAAGACTGGCGCTTTTTTAAGGGAGATGTGAAAGAGGCGAAAGAAAAGGAATTTGACGACAGCGCATGGAAAGGACTGAACCTCCCACATGACTATAGTATAGAAAATGATTTTGATCTGAATTCTCCGGCAAAGGCAGGCGGGGGGTTTTTAGACGGAGGGACAGCCTGGTATCGTAAGAAATGGAGCGTACCCAAAGAGATGCAGGGAAAACGTATACGCATAGAATTTGAAGGGATCTATATGGATAGCACCGTCTATGTAAACGGTACGCTTATTGGTAATTATCCCTATGGGTATAGCGCAATCAATTACGATATTACAGACTATTTGACCATGGACGGCATAACGGAAAATGTAATTGCCGTGCGGGTGAATAATGAGCAGCCCAGCAGCCGCTGGTACTCCGGGAGCGGAATTTACCGCGATGTTAAGCTGATTGTCACGGAATCTGTGTATGTGGAGCGTTACGGTACAAAGATTACCACGCCCGATCTGGAGGAGGAGTATACGAAGGGCGATTCGGTTACAGTCAAGGTAGATACAACCGTAGTCAATGAGGACAGCGATCCCGCCGAAGTGACGCTTAGGCATACCGCTTATTACAATGGCAGCCTAAAAGAGCCGGGAAGCCTGGATCCCGCGGGAAACGTAGCAACTGAGCGGGTCGTTTTAGCGGCAGGCGAGAAAAAGGCCGTAGGGGCGGAATTGTCCCTTGCGGACGCGCATCTCTGGGAGGTAGGCGTCGGTGGGATGTATATGCTCCATACGGAAGTCTTAAAGGATGGCGAGGTCGTGGATACGTTTGATACGGATTTTGGCCTGCGTTGGCTGAAATTTGATCCAAAGGACGGTTTTTTTATCAACGGCAACTATACCAAGATGCAGGGCGTATGCCAGCACCACGATCAGGGGGCGCTTGGAGCGGTAAACAATCCGGCCGCTCTGGACCGTCAGATACGCATTTTACGTGAAATGGGAGTCAATGCCATTCGCTCTTCCCATAATCCGGCGTCACGGGCATTGTTAGACGCTTGCAATGAGCAGGGAATTATGGTTATGAACGAGGCGTTTGACTGCTGGTGGAGTTCGAAAAACCAATATGACTTCCATCGTTTCTATGATACGCCATGTACGCATCCGGAAGCGGAAGAAGGATGGACCTGGCAGGAATACGATATCAAAAATATGGTAAACGGTTCCAAAAACGATCCGTCTATTGTAATGTGGTCTATCGGAAATGAAATTGGAGAATCCTGGAGCGATAAAGCCGTAGTGGAAGGTGACAAGCTAAGGAATTGGATCAAGGAAATCGACGATACCCGCGCAGTAACGCAGGCCGATCCAATTTTTTATGAGATCAATAAACCGGCTTACGATCCGGCAAACAATCAGCCTCATTGGCAGCTGATTAATGGGCACGACGCTATGGGATTTAACTATGGTCGGTATACGGATTATGATTATGTGCATGAGAAAAATCCAGACTGGTTTATTTACAGCTCGGAGACGTCGTCTGCAGTTAGCACCAGAGGTTCGTATTTCCACCCGGAGGTGGACGACGATCCAGATGCCGGACTGCATCGATCAACCTATGAGTGTTCGGAATTTGACAATGACCGCGTAAACTGGGGTACAACCGTTCACTATGCTCTGCGTGAAGACGCAAAGCGCAAATATATGGGCGGGTTATTCTTTTGGACGGGATTTGATTACATCGGGGAACCCGCGCCGTTTGCGGGAGGTTCGTCAAAAAGCTCGTATTTTGGCGCGATTGACACCTGCGGATTTCCCAAAGATACCTTTTATCTGATTCAAAGCCAGTGGTTAAATGCAGAAACGGATCCGATGGTACATATTCTGCCCCATTGGAACTGGGAGGATAATCACAGCATTGAAATAGACGGGAAGATGCCCATTCGTATTTACAGTAATGCCCGAAGCGTAGAAGTCTTTTTAAACGGCGAAAGCCTTGGTAAAAAGGAATTTGCCTATTATCCGGAGACAGAGGAAAGTCTTGCGCGCCAGGATGATGGAAGCGATCAGGAAAATCTATATCTCCAGTGGCTAACGCCTTATGAAGCGGGTACGATAGAAGCTGTAGCCTATGATGAAACAGGAAAGGAAATCGCAAGAGACGTTAAGACGACTGCAGGCGATGCGGCTGCAATCCGCATGACGCCGGAACGGGAATTCATTACGGCGGACGGGGAAGATCTATGTTATATCGAAGTGGATATCGTAGATGAAAACGGCGTGATCAATCCTCTCGCCAATAACGCCATCCGTTTTTCCATCAGCGGAAATGGACGCATTGTAGGAACGGATAACGGAGATCCGACCGACTTTACCAATATGAAGAGCAGCAGGCGTTCTGCATTTCATGGGAAAGCGCTTGTGATCGTACAGTCTACGGAGAAAACGGGTTCTTTTACGCTGACAGCTTCCGCAGCGGGACTTCCTGTCAGCAGGACGACGGTATATACGGTAAATGACGGCTATGAACAAGACGCTCTGTTAGGGTATCGGGAGGCGTCTGTAAAAACAATGGCGGGTGTGCAGCCTGCACTGCCAAATCGGGTGACAGCCGTTTACAAGAATGGGACGCATGAAGAAGCGGATGTAGTATGGGACAGGATAGATGATAACCAGTTGAAAAAAGCAGGCGTATTTTCTGTATCTGGAACCATAAAACGAGATCAGGCGAAAGTGAAGGCATGGGTGGAAGTTGTGGCGCCCGTTGGAGTACGGCCTGTTTCTGTGGTGACGGCTCCGGGGATCGTTCCGGCGCTTCCGTCACAGGTAGATCTAATGTACAGCGACGGGAGCGGCCAGGCCAAAGACGTGGTATGGGATCCCATTACCGAGGAGGAACTGGCAGAGGACAAAAAGATTATGGTAGAAGGTACGTTAAAGGGCATGGCGGATCCAAAAGCGTATGCGTATGTGAGGGTATCGTCAGGTGGAGAACGGAAAAATGTGGCGCGCGCCGTAAAGGGCGCTCAGTATCCGAAGTTTGAAGCGTCATATACCAGCACATATGATCCGCTAGAGCACGTAAACGACGGGATTATTTCATATAATACGGATCCCAAGAATGGATGGGGCAACTGGAAATATGCGCCGATTCTGGAGGAGACGACTCTTGATTGCGAACTGGAAGAGGAGCTTGTTCTGGATAATATCTGGATTTACTTCCGGGAGGACGGCGGCATTTATATACCGGAAGATACGTTGATACAGTATTGGGACGGAACAAAATGGACGGATGTGGAAAACCAGAATAAACGGGGCGGTTTTGTGTCCGGGGAGGCGCAGGTCATTACGTTTGAGCCGGTGAAAACCAAAAAGCTGCGCGCGCAGTTTACCAGGGGCGAGCAGGATACAAGCCTTGGCAAAAAAGATTGTCTGGTACTGACCGAGGTGGAGATTTACGCATATCCGCCGGATAAAGGCAGAGAAACGGCAGAGTTAGAAAGCCTGACGGTAGACGGCGTTCCCATTGAGGGATTTGACCCGGAAAAAACATATTACACGGTTCCTCTGTCTTATGGCGCGGCCATGCCGCAGATAGAAGCGTTGGCGAAAGACGATGGAACAGTATTTGTGCTGCCTGCGATAACCAACCAGTCGGCGGCGTTAATCCATGTAGCATCTGAGAACGGAAAAGTGACAAAGGATTATACGGTGCAGTTTGAAGAAGCGGATCCGGCGATTGTATCTGCAAATGTGCGGATAGGACAGGAAACGATTACGGAGGACGATCAGATTGCATTGTATGTGGACGCTTTGCTAGAGAGCGGGGAGCTGGCTGATGAGGATAGCTTAGAGATCCGTTATCATATCAAGAATACGGGGATTCCGGCAAAGGCGGAGATTCAAAACGGCGTCTTATATGCTTATTGGGCAGGTGATATAGAAATTTATGCTGAGGTCAGCTACCGCGGCGGAGAAGTCTTTACAAGCGAACCGCTTGGCGTTTCGATTGCGCCTTCCCAGGAGAAAAAAGATATTGTAAGTTATGCCAGCCTGACTATAGATACGAAAAAGGATCAGGCTCCGGCATTGCCGGAGACGGTACGCGCTATTTTTACCAGCGGATTGCCCAAAGACGTACCGGTCGTATGGGATGCGATTCCGGAAAAAGCCTATGGATCGTATAGAACGTTTGAGGTGAGCGGTATTGTGGCGGGTTATTCGCTCAGGCCGACGGCGACAATCCGCGTGCGCGATACGCTGGCGGGGCAGAATATTTCCCTGGCGACACCAGTTGGCATTAGGCCAAGGCTTCCGGAGAGCACGGCGGTCTATTATACCGACGGCGTTTCGATATTGAGTCCTGTTTCCTGGCAAGAGTATGACCCTGACAAGCTGAAACAAGAAGGGATGTTTGTAGTAAACGGCATTACGGATTTAGGAGGCTACGAGGTGACGGCGTCCATTCGCGTGACAAAGGATACTGTGCGAAGTGAAAATCACGCAAAGAACCGAAACGGCTGTCCGTATTCCAAAGCCATTACATCTTTTAGTGAAGGCGGTTCTGCAGTAGCGCTCAACGACGGACTTTTGAATAAATGGACGTCCTGGGGTAATGAGAATCCGGACGGCGAGGTATGGTTTGGCGTAATCTTTGGATCGGATTACCCGGAGACGCGGTATGTGGATACCGTTGTGCTTGATTTATTAAATGACAGTACGTGGGAGCGGACCAAGATTGAAAACTGTATAGTAGAATATTACAATCAGCCGATTGGATTGGAGGATGTGCCAAAGAATGCTGCGAATTTGGAGGATCCGTCTCTGGCAAGTCATCCGTTTAACAACCCGGATAATTGGCTTGAGGTGACAAACTTAAAACAACCGGAAACCTATGAGTATGGAGATAATGAGCTGAGCTTTGATATGATCGAAGCGCCGGCAATCCGTGTGAGAGTCCATCATGGAAAGAAAGACGGCGACGATGGCTACTATTATATGGCGTTGCGGGAATTTTATGCATACGGAAAGCTGGCGGCGGCTAGCAGTGATTTTCGTGTGACAGGCATTACGGCGGACGGAAAAGAAATCGAAGGCTTTGCGCAGGGAAATTACAACTATACTTATGACATTGCAGACGGAAATATACCAGAGTTTGTCCTGTCCGCAGACCAAAATGCATCTGTGACGCTGATTCCGGCAGTGGATTCCAACGGAGAGGCAAAATTCCTGGTTGTATCCGAAGATGGGTTAAAAACAGAAACTTATACGATTCGTTTGTTTGATTTGGAAATAGAAAAACAAAAACAGGCAAGGGAAGCGTTGGAAAAACTTTTGGCCGATCTGAAAGGGATTGCCGACGCAGGTCAAAAGGATTATACGAATGAGAGCTGGATTGCATTTTGGGATGCCTATCAGACAGCGGCGGCAGGAGCGGCGGATAGCGAAACGACGAGAGCGCAGTTGGAGAGTTTGGCAGCAAGATTAAAGAACGCTAAGGAAGCGTTAAAAGAGAAGGAAAAGATAGACGATACGGTAAAGGAACCGCCGGTTACCCTTCAGGCGCCGACGATTCGTTCCCTGAAAGCAAAGGCATATAAGCAGGGCGTTTGGGTGAATATCAACGTCAATCAGGTGACAGGAGCGGATAAATATGCCGTTTACCGCATCAGCGGAGGAAAGACGACTTTGGTAGGTATGACAGCCTCCGGGAAAACGTCCTTAAAAGATAAGACCCTAAAAAGCGACAGTGTAAAATATTATGCGGTAGCTATAACAAAGGACGGCGCGTACAAGAGCGCAAACGGCGCGGCCAAGAAGCTGAAACTGGGCGCTTCGGCTAAAATAAAAAAGGTGTCTTCCACGTCAAAGGGAATCCGGATTACCTGGAAAAAAGCAAACAAGGCGTCGAAGTATGTGATCTATCGTTCTATGAAAAAGAACAGCGGCTATACCAGAATTAAGACGGTGGGTAAAAAGACGTTATCCTATGTCGATAAGAAAGCGAAGAAAGGGAAGAAATACTATTACAGAATTGCAGTGGAGCGTTCCGGCCAATCAAGTCTGATGGGGAAAGCGTCAAAAAGGATGAAAAGATAAACAAAAACTGGGAGGAGCTTGATTCTAAAAAAAACGAAGAAGTTCCTGACAGGAATACAAGAGCTGGACTAGTGAAAAGTCCGGCTCTTAGTGTGTGGGACTTTTGCGGTATCCATTCAATCAAATGGGGAAATGGAAGGATGTAAAATGCTGAAATACCATTGACGCATGATGTGTCTATCATCTATAATATATATACTATGCATTTTGGAAAGCGTCAAAATAAAAAGAGAGAGGGACTGCAACATGAAACAGTTTTTTGGAATGAGCCAGAGCGGAAATATAAAAGAAGCGGTTCGTGGGATGGGCAGGCCGCAATTGATTATGCTGATTTCAAACAGCGACCAGTTTGAAACTCATGTTCGGGAGCTGGAAGCGCTTTACCCGGGGATTCCCAGTATTGGTTGTATCGGTATGAGTTATGATATCAGAGTGGTGGAAAAAGGGGTAAGCGTAATTGCATTTTCCGATGGGGTAAGCGTGGCGGCCAATGTTCTGGAAGAGGTATCGGTTATGCCGGTAAAATACATAGAACGGTTGGAACGGGACGTACAAAGCGTAAATGCCATGCAAAAGGATACAATTTGTATTGATTTCTGTACCGGAAACGACGCCTGTGTGTTGACAACAATTTATTCCGTATTAAAGCGCAATCAAATTTCCCTGGTGGGAGGAACCGGGGACGCGGGCAAAGTGTCCGCCAATGGCAGAGTATATGAAGATGCGGTAGTGTATGCACTGGTAAAAAATCAGAACGGACGCATCAAAGCCTATAAAGAAAATATCTACCATCAGATGAAAGATTACCGCTTTATTGCTTCCCGTACAGATAAAGCCAATTATATTATCGGTTCCTTAAATGGTCAGCCGGCCAAGCAAGTCTATCAAAAAATACTCCATGTAACG
Organism: uncultured Lachnospiraceae bacterium; assembly: GCA_948438565.1. Lineage (GTDB taxonomy): Bacteria > Bacillota > Clostridia > Lachnospirales > Lachnospiraceae > Roseburia_B. Next base: position 7,219 of record CAOJLW010000093.1, read on the forward strand.
GATCAGGAGATTTTGACACAGACGTTTAAAAACCCGTTTGGCAAGCTCAATGGAGACGATATCTGCATCGTATCGATCAAAGAAGTAAACGGCAATGCGCTGACTTGTTTTCGTCAGGTCAACGATTCGGACGTTTTGGTTTTATTGGAGCTTGGGGATTATAAAGCCATTGTAAAAAATACAATTCGTATGATACGGCAGGATTTCCCACGTATTTCTGCGGTATTTTCCGTAAATTGTCTGTTTCGGTATCTGTTATTTACAGAGAATCACTATATGCAGGAATATCTCAATGAGATGGGGACGTTGGGCAATCATGTGGGTTTTGTTGGATATGGGGAGCATTATAATAACCGATTTGTCAACCAGTCCATGACCTGCGTGGTATTTGAATAAAGGGGGTAGCCATGCAGTTTAGGAAAAAACAAAAGAATGCAGTGAATGGATCGTCAAAAAATGAAAAGAGCCTGTACCCTGTCTTGCACGTGATGGGCAGCTTAAAAGATTACCATACGGAGTTGGTGCAAAAAGAAGTGGATTCTCTGTGGGAGTTAAATAAAATAGGCAGTTCCTTTGACCGGGTGCTCGTGGAATCAGAAGATTTTCAGGAAAAGCTTCAGGAATTTGATCAGGATTTTTCCAGGATTGAACAGGTTTCCGGCGAGTTTGTGACAGTCAAAGAGACGATTGGCAAGTCTGTGACGGATGCTCAGAGCGGTGTGGAAGAATTGAAACAGAGTTCCCTAAAGGTAAAGGACTACTTTCATGAGATGGAGAGTATGTTTGTGGCTTTACAGGAATCTGTAGATAAAATTAAGCAGTGCACCAATAAAATTATTTCCATTGCGGAGCAGACGAATATCCTTGCGCTCAATGCGTCGATTGAGGCGGCGAGAGCCGGTGAGCAGGGAAAAGGCTTTGCCGTTGTGGCAGTGGAAGTCAAAAAGCTGGCGGATGAAATCAAAGATTTGACCGGAGAAGTGGATGCCGGCATTTGTGATGTGGAGCACGGAACGGAGCAGCTAAACAGCAGCATTTCTACTTCTCAGCAGGCTTTGGAAACGAGCCTTGGAAAAGTGCAGGAAACCTATGAAAGGTTTGACGAGATTACACAGTCGTCAGAGGGGGCGCAAACGGTTCATTCGGAGATTGCCAAGGTAATTGCAGAGTCTCAGACATCCCTGCAATCTCTCTGTGGTTTCTTTGAACAGATGAAGGATCTGCATCAGGAGGTTATGAAACATATTAGTTTGGCAGGCAGGTTAGGGACGACCAAAAGCGCCATGTTTGAAGATATTGACAATATGCTCTCACAGATACCTCCGATTAT
>CAOJLW010000094.1 GCA_948438565.1 uncultured Lachnospiraceae bacterium
ATGGCGTAACTTTCTTGGTAATGTCATTAAGTTTTTGCTTTTGGAAATAAATGACTCCTTTTTGGCAAGAATTTGAATTAGAAATTCTTGCCAAAAAGGAGTATTTCTCTGTTACGCTTTCCAGTGCTTTTTCATTTGTCGCCTGATGATTGTTTTTATTGTCACGGACGGAATAATGGATCGCATCAATATAGAAGATAGAGTATACTTCGTTTAACGGGCGATTCTTCGTTGTATGCTTTGAAAAGCCAATCCATAGATGTCTGCGATGGTTTCTAAGATCAGTTTTTTCATCAAAGTCAATCGCAAAGACATTATCTCTAACAAAATTTCTTTCATCGTTCGTTCTCTCAGATGCCGTAAAATCTTCGCCAGGTTCAAGGCCTTTAGATAAACGGATTTCTTTCCATACTTTAAAAATACTATGTACAGTAAATCCTGAACTGCCACAAGCAGTATCAATGATTTTATCCTTGATTGTAGGGTTCATCATTTTTACGCACATATCAATAACATAACGAGGAGTAAAATAATGACCTTTTTCACCCTTTTGTGCTTTGCTCATCAAATATTCAAAGGCGTCATCCACTACATCAAGGTTATTGTTAAACAACTTAATATCCTGCAATGTGGAAACGCAAACAGCAAGATGGGAAGGGGATAACAGGATTTTGCTTTCTTCAGGGAAACACTTTCCCATTTCTTTTTCGCACCATCAAACAGACTTTGAATTTTTTCCTTTAATTCAAAGTCTGTATCGCCGCTATTTCGGAACTGCAAATATGCTGTTTTGTCATTAGCGCAAATTAGCTTATCATAAAGTTTTGCAAAGATAAGCTTAAAGATTTCCTCAAAAGAATCAACACCAGCGCTTGCAAGCGTTTCATCTTCCATTTCTTTTATAAGATTTCTAAATGAACATTTTTCTTTGCTAATCTTATCACGAGTTTTCAGGTCATCATAGGTATATCTTTCGCTCAAAATATCTGAGAGTTTTTGCGTGACTTTCGGGATATCACCGATCATTTCAAAGAAATTCGGATTTTTACGGTTATAACAAGAAATTTGTTCGCCATTTGTCCATACACCAATAGGCGCACCGGTAGCATTACAATAAGATTTCAACTGTTCTTTTCCATCGGTGAGTTTCGGTTTTTTTAATTCTACAATAATATAGGGAACAGTTGGACTGTTCTTATCCATAATGGTTATATCTGCTCTCTTAATTTCACGCCCAAAATGAATGGGAGTTTCAAGTTGAATGCGATCAGTTGGATAGTTGTATTCGTGAATTAATTTATAAATGAACAACTGCCGTACCGCTTCTTCCGGTGTGAGTTTAATTTCTTTATCTCGTACAAGGCATTTAATGTATGGAATTTCAATACCCTTTACAAATTTCATATAAGCAGCAGATTCAACTGTTATAATAGCATCTTCCGAAAATAGTGTATCGTCGTAAGATGTGTATTTAAAAATATCCTTTAATTTCATTATATGTCCGCTTCATTCTCTATTTAATTCCAGATACCGCTTATAGTAAGAAAGAACTTCATTTTGTGGCTTGGTTGATGTTTGGATGCTTAGCGCTTTGGCGTTATTAGCTGCTTCTTCAAAGACTTTTGATAACTGATCTTTTAAACAAGGAGTAACCGATTCGTAATCAGGAATTACATTCTTTTTTTTGACAATCTGCTATTCTTTCATATCAACTTATACGAATACAGTATATCATAAAAAATTACTTTTATCATGTTAATTATTTTAATAAAAGTAATGATTATATGTATCAATGAAATAGGTAAAGTAATGCAATGGATTTATTTTGTTTATAGTTAATTGTAAATCGTGTTGTTCTTGTCATATATTTTGAATTATTTTGGGAGGTTTTTAAATTTAATTAGTAATTTGTTCGTTTGAATCGTGCATCTATTTTTTGGTTTATATGGCGTTAGCAGAAGGTATGTCTGTTTTTTACAGTCCTGAACGGGTTATTTTTTTACCTTCTGCACATCTTAGAGAAACGGTAATATAATAGGGTAAAAGACGTATCAGGTGGATGAATATTTGGAAGAAAAAGAAAGCGCTCTGGCGAATGCCTGTAGTTTGAGGGACGTGAGGCCAATTATGATGGATTTGCCCTATCCGGCAATTCAGGTACAGGAACAAAATCCTGTCTATGCCCAATTGTTAAATATGGACTATTGCGGAGCGACATCGGAGTTGTCCGCGATTTTACAGTATATCAATCATGAAACTCGATTGTCATGCGCCAAATGCCAGACGGCAAAAACGCTTTTGGGCATTGCAATGGCGGAAATGATGCATTTACAAAAGCTGGGGGAACTGATCTTACTGTTGGGCGGAAATGTAGATTTAGTGGCAAAACAGCCAAACGGAAGAACCCGGATGTGGACGCCGGAATACCTCGCGATTCCGGAACACGCCAAACAGATGCTTGCGGCTGATATAGAGGCGGAAAAAGCGGCGATTCAACAATATCGAATGCATATCAAAATGATCCGCGACGATTGCGTCGTGGCTGTATTGGCCAGGATTATTCAGGATGAAGAGTATCATATCCTGATTTTACAAAGTATGAGGAGAGAATTGTAACCTCTTGGCGTCCCGTTTGGGGCGCCTATTTAAAAAAATTTTAAATTTTTTGTGAAAATATAGTTTAATCGGAACACAGCCTTTATAATAAGCAGAGTATCGTAGTATACAAAGAGGATGCCCAATGGGAAAGGAGAACAATGATTATGGATACAATAGTGGAAAACGCTGTAAAAGGGCAGCGGAAAGCGATGGAAGGCCTTTATGAGAAGTATAAGCAGAGAGTGTATTATGTGGCATGGAAGCTGCTTTTGAATAAAAATCAGGCGGCTGATGTGGCAGGAACCATATTTGGGAATATTTGGAGCGGCTTGTCTGCATCAAAAATTGCGACGGAACAGGAGTTTGCCGATAATGTCATGGTTCAAGTGGCCAAAGCCTGCCAAAAAACGGTTATGAAGAAGCAGGCTAAGGCGTTTCGTATGCCCGCCAGTAAAAATTTTTTGTCTGCGCCTGTTTTGGACACGGACGCCCGTATAGAGACAGAGGAGGATAAGGTTTTATCGCAAATGCCCAAATTGCAGAGATTTCTTTTGGTCTTACATACGGTGGGACGGGTAAATTCCGATCGGCTGATAGAAATCTTCCATTTTGATCGAAACGTGTTGGATATGGCTCTGGGAGCGGAGGTAGCAAATGTCGAAGAGATTATAAAGAAGTCAGGCGATATTCAGATCGGATCTTATAGGCAGCTTACGGATACGTTGGAAGAAAACGTATCGTCCTTTGTGGCGCCGGATAAGGCAGACGCTAGAGTTTTGGACAAGATTGACGCGATTGCAAAGCCGATCGAACAAAAACAGAAAAAGAAGATAACGCAGATCGGGATCCTGGCCGTTGGCGGTTGTCTGGTGATTGTGGCTGCCGTATTGATTGCGCTTTTTTTGCGTAAGCCGGATGCAGCGCAAAACGATGGGTCGCTGGCCGACGGACTGGCTTCCACAGAGACGCAGACAGCGGAAACAGCAGAGGATTTAGACGCATCGCTTACCTATTATGCGGATATCGACATTCAGGATTACGGTAAAATTACAATTGCCTTAGACGCTAAATCGGCCCCGATTACAACGGAAAATTTTGTCAGTCTGGCAGAGAGCGGTTTTTATGACGGACTGACGTTCCACCGGATTATGGAAGGGTTTATGATGCAGGGCGGCGATCCGGACGGCAATGGGACAGGCGGTTCCGATCAGACGATTGTCGGTGAATTTTCAGAAAACGGTTATGAAAATGATTTATCCCATACCAGAGGGGCGGTTTCGATGGCCCGTTCCGCCGACTATGACAGCGCCAGTTCACAGTTTTTTATCGTACATGAGGACAGTACGTTTTTGGACGGACAGTATGCCGTATTTGGTTATGTGACGGAAGGCATCGAGGTGGTGGATGCGGTTTGTCAGGCAGCCGAGCCTGTGGACAGTAACGGCACGATTACGACGGAAAACCAGCCGGTGATTACAAGCGTTACGATCCGAACCGAATAACGGAGGCAATGGAAAAATAAGGATGCCTGTTGGGGGTAGTGTGGAAAAATGTCAATGACGATATAAATAACAGAATCTTAAAATGCGAGGATGGGTACAGATGAGGAAATGGAAGAAAAGGCATAAGATCATGTTGGTCATTGGTATGGTAACGATGGCAAGCTATTTGCTTGCCCTTCGGCTGCCCCGGACAGTGGATTGGTACCGTGGTTATCTGCTCCCGATCGGCGTCAATACATTGGCGAGATTGATGTCTCTGTTGCCATGTTCCGTTGGAGAGCTATGCATCTATCTGGCTCTGGCGCTTTTGGCAGGGGCCGTTGTCATCGGCCTTTTTTGTTTTTGGAAAAAAGGCAGGTTTCGGAAATTTGCCAGACTGTATTGGGAGGGGATGCTATGGATATGCATCTGGGTAATGGCCACTGAGACCTTTCATTGCTATATCCTGTATCATGCCAGTACGCTGGAAGAGACGTATTTGGCCGGGGTTGATCCAAAAGAAGAGGTTTTGGAGGAAGTCTGGCAGATGCTGGCAGGGCGCGCCAATCAATTGTCGGAACAGATGGAACGGGACGCGTCCGGCGCGGTGGTATACGATGGGGATTTGCATAAACAGTGTAAAGAGGCCATGCGCTCCCTTGGGGATGTATTTCCGTATTTGAAAGGTTATTATCCAAATCCAAAACCAATTGCCGCTTCCGATTTTATGAGTCAGCAGCGTCTGGCCGGGATTTATTTTCCCTATACTCTGGAAGCAAATTATAATACGACAATGTATATTATGAACCGGCCCGCTACCATTTGTCATGAATTCAGTCATTTGAAAGGCGTCATTTTGGAGGACGAGGCTAATTTTTTTGGCTTCCTCGCCTGTTTTTGTTCCGACGATCCATTTTTGGAATACAGCGCCTGTTTGAGCGTCCTCCCCTATTTGACTAATGAGGTTCGAAGAACCCTAGATGAGGATACTAAAAGCGCGCTGATAAAGCTCAATGATTGGGTAAAACAAGATGCGGTATTTTTAACGGAGGCCTCCTGGAAGAAAGTAGAGGAGAAGGCGGTGGTCGAGACGGAAACCGTCAATAAGATGACGGATGCTTTTTTGGAAAATAATTTAAAGGCCAATGGCGTAGCGGATGGAATGGCAAGTTATAGCCGTGTGGTGCGTTTGGTTTTAAAGTGGTACGTAAAAGAGATGGGAGATACATAGTTTTCAATGCTATATTATTTAATATTGAATACCAAAATAGATTGACATCATTACCAAATAGTAGTAGGATGATAGCATAGTATAAGAAAATAATTTGGGAAAGAGGATGTCAAAATATGATGCAGGAATTAAAGATCGGGAATAAAACGGCAAAAACGCCGATTATTCAGGGGGGGATGGGCGTTGGCGTCAGCCGTAGCCAATTGGCCGGGGCGGTTGCCGCGGAAGGCGGAATAGGCGTCATTTCCACCGCACAGATTGGATATGACGAAGAGGGGTTTACGAAGGATCCAAAACGCTGTAACCAAAACGCGCTTGTAAAACACATTAAACGGGCCAAAGCGCAGGCGAGAGACGGCCTGGTTGGCGTCAATGTTATGGTTGCTCTGAAAGACTATGCCGCTCATGTCAAAACAGCTGTAAAAGCGGGCGCGGATCTGGTTATTTCGGGCGCCGGACTTCCGGTGACGCTGCCGGAGCTGGTAGCGGGATCGGATACGAAAATTGCGCCGATTGTATCCACGGAAAAAGCGGTTCATGTGATTTTAAAGATGTGGGAGCGGAAATATCAAAGAACGGCGGATTTGATTGTGGTAGAAGGGCCGAAAGCAGGCGGGCATTTGGGATTTTCATCCAAAGAGCTCGAAGGCCCGATGGCGGGATATGACGCTGAGATTCGCAAAATTATAGAAACTGTCCGGGCGTATGGCAGGAAATTCGGGCAAAAGATCCCAGTGATTGTGGCGGGCGGGATTTTTTCGAAAGAAGATGCCGCGCACGCTCTGGAGCTTGGGGCGGACGGCATTCAGGCAGCGTCTAAGTTTGTGGCAACAGAAGAATGCGACGCGCATCCAGCCTATAAAGAGGCTTATATTAAAGCCGGAGAGCCGGATATCGCGATTATCAAAAGTCCTGTAGGGATGCCGGGACGCGCGTTGAAAAATGCTTTTTTGGAGCGGGTGCAGCAGAGCCGTATGGCGGTAGAGGCTTGTTATGGATGCCTGGCCAAGTGCAATCCACACGAGACGCCATATTGTATTACGGACGCCTTGATCCGTGCTGTAAAGGGCGACGTCGAGCAGGGACTTGTTTTTTGCGGTGCGGATGTATGGAAGATCAAACGGATGTCAACGGTGCATACGGTTATGCAGGAATTGACGGTTTAAACGGGCGACGATGAGGGGAGCTGCCAGACGGCAGCTTCTTTTTCTACGGCTTCTGCGGCTTCCAGATACTGAGCGGCGCCCTCCGGATCCGCGGCATCCTGTAGATGACCTGCAATCCGGCGATAGCACTGTTCCAGAGCCAGAAGCGGGAGCAATCCTCCCCGGCGTGCGTCTATAATGGCCTCCGTTTGGTACGCGGCTATGGTAAACCACTGGACGGCTTCTTCGTCCTCTCCCCGATCCGAAAAATAGACTCCGATTTCATAGCAAAGTTCCGAACAGATGGCGTCCGGCATCAATTGAAAGGCCAGAGAGAAGAACTGATCCGTCTGTCCGGCCAAACGGTGTATATGGCAGAGCGCGCAGATCGCTTCTTTTTGCATATCAATGGAAGCGGTTTTTTGTTTTAAAACGGAGTGAAACACTTCGGCCGCATCGTTAAAATCGGAAGCGTCGCCGCTGACAAACAGCTCTTTGACATACATGGAATGCAGTTTGGCGGACAGCTGTCCTTCCTGTTGGAAAATTCGCCGGAACAGGCGAAAATCCCTGCCGCTGTGCAGGTTTTTGGGCAGGTGTTGAATTTCGATGTCGCTGTCGTAGACGACGGGATCTAAACGTACCGTTTCATGCACGGCGTCGATCCAGACAAATTCGCGCAGGCGTTTGTAGAGTTTCGGCCGGTATTCCTTTTGGTAGTTGGCCGTGGTGTTAAACGCCGGAGGCGTAATATAATGCATTTGGACGATTTCAATTTCCGGCATCATCGCCTGTTTTAACAGGAAAAAGCGCAGATGGTTTTCCGGGTCGATGACTTCGTCTGCGTCTGCGGAATAGATATATTCCATGGATGCTTTGGAAAAGGCAAAATTCCGGGCGGCGGAAAAGTCCTCCTGCCATACAAAGTCGTATATTTGATCGGTAAATTCTGCGGCAATTTCCTTGGTATTGTCCGTAGAGCCGGTATCAACGATAATAATTTCATCCATTAAATCTGCAATGGATGTCAGGCATCGATGCAGGATATCCGCTTCATCTTTTACAATCATACATAGGCTTATCGTAATCAAGATTCCCCACTCCTTTTTGGCCGCTTGCAAGTATTGCGGCTGTATGCTATAGTTTTTGAGTATTATGCCGAACCAATATGCCGGCGGAACCAAACAGTCCTCTGCCGTTATTTTAGCATAACCGTAGGGAAACCACAAATTATTTTCCGCCAAACAGGCGGACGAGCCTATGCATAGCGAGAATGAATCTTCAAATGCGCCTAGGCATAAGAAAGGAAGGATGGATATCCAATGCAATACCGTAAAGACCGAAAAGGAAATCTAATATCTGTGCTGGGATATGGTTGTATGCGTTTTACGAGAAAAGGCAATGGCATAGATATGGCCAAAGCCGAGAAGGAACTTATGTACGCGATTGAGCAGGGCGTCAATTACCTGGATACCGCTTATATCTATCCGGGGAGCGAAGCGGCAGTCGGAGAGATTCTGCATAAAAACGGATGCAGAGACAGGGTATATCTGGCAACGAAGCTGCCGCATTATATGATTAAATCCATCGAGGGCGTAGAAAAGACTTTTCAGGAGGAATTGCGCCGTCTAAAGACCGATTATATTGATTATTATCTAATGCATATGCTGACCGATGTAGATACCTGGGAAACGTTAAAAAAAATCGGCATTGAATCCTGGATTGCGTCCAAGCGGCAAAGCGGCGCGATCCGCAATATCGGCTTTTCCTATCATGGCCATACGGCGATGTTTCAACAGCTTGTGGATTGTTATGAATGGGATTTTTGTCAGATTCAGTATAACTATATGGATGAAAACAGTCAGGCAGGCAGAGTGGGGCTTACTTATGCCGCACAAAAAGGACTGCCGGTGATTATTATGGAACCTCTGCGCGGA
>CAOJLW010000095.1 GCA_948438565.1 uncultured Lachnospiraceae bacterium
TGCTATTGTGCCTGGTGTTTTGGGGTTTATCTTGTATCGTATATGAAAAGAGACGGAAAGGGGCGTGGAAATATGCGTTTTGGGTTCGAAAACATATGGGATTTTTTAAAAATTGATATGCGGCATACGTTTCATAACAGCGTTCCGTTTGCCATAGCCTATCTGTGTTTGATTCCAAAGATCCGGGGAATTTTCAATTTGGATGCAATCCAATCCAGGGACTGCCTGTTGCAGTCCGTATCCCTTGTCGGGTGCGTTCTGATCACACCGATTACAAAATGGGAATATGACGTATGTAATCGGGAAGCAGTTACAGTGAAAGCATGGGATAGAGCAAAGACCGTGGGACTGCGGCTGGCCGCAGCGATGATTTTGACGGCTGCTGTTGTCTTAGGGTTTGCGTGCGTGATGAAAAGAGGGCATTGCTCATTTGATTTCTGGGAGATGGCGTCAGAGACGATCGGAGGGGCATACGGAATAGGATTGGCTGGTTGGCTATTGGGAGAGGTCGGAAAAAACCTTGCCGTTGGATATCTAGGCGCTTTAGGCTGTTATATGCTGTGCGGAATGCTTTGACGGACCGTTCTAAAGAAAAAAAGCAAAGTACGCAGCGTGAAAGGGAATAATATCCATTATAATCTCCGTGACATTTTAGCATAGAAACAGTTGAAAAAATAAATTGAGTATGATAAAATTTTTTCAATTTAACAGAAGTCTTTTTTTTTTGCCAAAGGAAAATCTCATGGTATAAAAAAGGAAGAAAGGACAGGGTATGCTATGAAAGGATTTTTGATACTCGAGGATGGAACCGTATTCGAAGGGACAAGCATTGGCTCTGCGAAAGACGCTGTCAGTGAAATTGTATTTAACACGTCCATGACCGGATATTTGGAGGTGTTGACCGATCCGTCCTATGCGGGACAGGCAGTCGTTATGACGTATCCGTTGATTGGCAATTACGGCGTTACGCCGGATATGGAATCGGCGCGTCCATGGCCGGACGCTTATATTGTCCGGGAATTGTCGAGACTGCCGAGCAATTTCCGCTGCCAGGGGAGTCTTTTGGATTTTCTAAATCAATATGATATTCCCGGGATTGAGGGGATTGATACGCGCGCGTTGATCAAAATTTTACGCGAAAAGGGCACGATGAACGGCATGATTACGACGAACGCCGATTTTTGTATCGAAGAGATCCTGCCTCAGCTCAAAGCCTATACGCCGGGGGATGTGGTGGACCAAGTGACCTGTCGAACTCCCTATGTGTTTGAAGGAAAAGGAAAAAAAGTCGCGCTTATGGATTTTGGCGCGAAACGTAATATAGCCAGATCTTTAAATCAAAGAGGATGCCAGGTGACCGTCTATCCGGCGCATACGAAAGCCGAGGAAATCCTTTCCGCTCAGCCGGACGGCATTATGCTCAGCAACGGCCCCGGCGATCCAAAATCATGTACGGCAATCATTGCCGAGATCAAGAAACTCTATGCTTCCGATATTCCGATTTTTGCAATCTGTCTTGGACATCAGCTGATGGCGCTGGCCAATGGCGCGGATACCCACAAGATGAAATACGGGCATCGCGGAGGCAATCATCCGGTGAAAGATTTAACAACCAACCGTGTCTATATTTCTTCGCAAAACCACGGCTATGTCGTGGATACGGATACTTTAGATCCCAAGATCGCAACACCCGCTTTTATCAATGTCAACGATGGCACGAATGAAGGTTTTTTGTATACCCAAAAACCGATTTTTACGGTGCAGTTTCATCCGGAAGCCTGTCCGGGTCCGACAGACAGCGCTTATTTATTTGACCGTTTTATAGAAATGATGGGAGGGATGCGGTAATGCCAAAGAATCAAAAGATCAGGAAAGTATTGGTAATCGGCTCCGGCCCGATTGTCATCGGCCAGGCGGCTGAATTTGATTATGCAGGGACGCAGGCGTGCCGCTCCCTAAAAGAAGAAGGCGTGGAAGTGGTTTTGGTCAATTCCAATCCCGCCACGATTATGACGGATAAAGAAATTGCGGACGAGGTCTATATTGAGCCGTTGACAATTCCCGTGTTAGAGGAAATCATCCGAAAAGAAAAGCCTGACGGCGTTTTGCCGACTTTGGGCGGGCAGGCAGGCTTAAACCTGGGAATGGAGTTGGCGGAATCCGGTTTTTTGGAAAAACATGGCGTACAATTGATCGGGGCGACCGCTGAGACCATTTTTAAAGCGGAGGATCGCCAGGCGTTTAAAGATACTATGGAAAAAATCGGGGAACCCTGCGCGGCGTCTCAGGTTGTGCGCAATATAGAGGACGGTATCCGATTTACCCATACGATCGGCTATCCGGTGGTGTTGCGTCCAGCCTATACGCTTGGCGGCAGCGGCGGCGGAATTGCCCACAATGAGCAGGAATTGATCAATATTTTGACCAACGGCCTGCGTTTAAGCCGCGTCGGGGAAGTGCTGGTCGAGCGCTGCATTGCGGGATGGAAGGAAATAGAATACGAAGTGATGCGCGATGCAAACGGCAACTGCATTACCGTCTGCAATATGGAAAATATCGATCCGGTGGGCGTTCATACAGGGGACAGTATCGTTGTCGCCCCGTCTCAGACCTTGGGCGATAAAGAATACCAGATGTTACGCGCTTCCGCGTTCAACATTATATCCGAATTAAAGATTACCGGCGGCTGTAACGTACAGTACGCCTTAAAGCCGGACAGTTTTGAGTATTGCGTGATTGAGGTCAATCCCAGAGTATCCCGTTCTTCCGCATTGGCTTCCAAAGCGACCGGCTATCCGATTGCCAAGGTCGCGGCCAAAATTGCCCTGGGTTATACGTTGGATGAGATTAAAAATGCAATCACAGGCAAGACCTATGCGAGTTTTGAACCGATGCTCGACTATTGCGTCGTCAAAATTCCAAGGCTTCCGTTTGACAAGTTTTTGACGGCTAAGCGGACATTGACGACCCAGATGAAAGCGACCGGCGAGGCAATGAGTATTTGTAACAGCTTTGAGGGGGCGTTGATGAAGGCGATCCGCTCATTGGAGCAGCACGTGCACAGCCTGATGGCATATGACTTTGATAAGCTGTCCGATCAAGCGTTACAGGAAGAATTAAAAATCGTAGACGATCGCCGTATTTTTTGTATTGCGGAAGCTTTACGCCGTGGGATGGGTTATGAGCAAATCCATCGGATGACGCAGATTGACGTTTGGTTTTTGGACAAGATTGCCGTTTTGGTGGAGATGGAGCAGTCTTTGCGGACAAAGGAGCTTACGAAAGAGCTGTTGACAGAGGCCAAACGTTTGGAGTTTCCGGATCGCGTGATTGCGGAGCTTACCGGCAGGGACGAAGAGGATGTCAAACAGATGCGTAATGCAAACGGGATTACGGCGGTATACAAGATGGTGGATACCTGCGCGGCTGAATTTGAGGCGCAGACGCCGTATTATTATTCGGTATTTGGCGGTGAAAACGAGGCGTTTGGGACGAAGGAGCGCAAAAAAGTCTTAGTGCTTGGCTCCGGCCCGATCCGGATTGGTCAGGGGATTGAATTTGACTATTGTTCGGTGCACAGCGCCTGGGCGTTTAAAAACGAAGGGTTTGAGACGATTATCGTCAATAACAATCCGGAAACGGTTTCCACGGATTTTGACATAGCGGACAAATTGTACTTTGAACCGCTGACGCCGGAGGATGTGGAGAATATCGTCAATGTGGAACAGCCGGACGGAGCGGTCGTGCAGTTTGGAGGGCAGACCGCTATCAAGCTGACCGAGAGCTTAAAGAAAATGGGCGTTACCATCTATGGAACAAGGGCGGAAAACGTCGATGCGGCGGAGGATCGGGAACTGTTTGACCGGATTTTAGAGGAGACAGGGATTCCGCGGGCGTCCGGAGGGACGGTTTATACGTCCGAAGAAGCCAAAGCGGTTGCAAATCGTTTCGGGTATCCGGTTTTGGTGCGTCCTTCCTATGTTTTGGGCGGTCAGGGGATGAAGATTGCCTATAACGATTCGGAAATGGAAGAATATATCGGCATTATCAATCAAATTGCACAGGATCATCCGATTCTGGTGGATAAATATTTGCAGGGGAAAGAAATTGAAGTGGACGCTGTATGCGACGGAACGGATATTTTGATTCCGGGGATCATGGAACATATTGAACGGACCGGGGTACATTCCGGCGACAGTATTTCCGTCTATCCTGCGCCTACGATTGGTAAAGAGGTCAAGGAGATTTTGGTCGATTATACCAGGCGGCTGGCGCAGGCGCTGCATATTATCGGCCTGATCAATATTCAGTTTATCGTGATGGAAGGCGAGGTCTATGTCATTGAAGTCAATCCGCGTTCCTCCAGAACCGTGCCGTATATCAGCAAAGTGACCGGGATTCCGATTGTGGATTTGGCCACTAAGGTGATGATTGGCCATACCTTACAGGGGATGGGGTATCCGACAGGACTGGCGCCGGAAGCGGATTATATTGCAGTCAAGATGCCGGTCTTTTCCTTTGAAAAGCTGCGCGGCGCAGAAATCAGCCTGGGGCCGGAGATGAAATCCACAGGGGAGTGTCTGGGGATTGCCAAAACCTTTGACGAGGCCCTTTATAAAGCGTTTTTAGGCGCGGGCGTGATGCTGCCCAAGCACAAACAGATGATTATGACGGTAAAAGACGCCGACAAGCCGGAGGCGGTGGAAGTGGCCAGGCGTTTTTCTGCGTTGGGATATAAGATATATGCGACCAGAAGCACGGCCAAATATCTGAATGCGCATGGCGTGGAGGCTCTTCGGGTCAATAAGATCACACAGGAGTCCCCAAATGTGATGGATTTGATTTTAGGCCATCGGATTGATCTGGTTATTGATACGCCGACGCAGGGCAACGGAGATAAGAGCCGGGATGGATTTTTAATCCGCCGGAATGCGATTGAGACAGGCGTGTACTGTATTACTGCAATGGATACGGCCAATGCTCTGGCCAGCAGTTTAGAGACGGCGGACACGGCGCTTGTTCCAGTCGATATTGCAAAAGTTAAAAACCTTTAGACGGCAAAAGAGAGGGATTGTATGGGAAATAAAAAAAATGGGAAGGGTTTTCGGAATATCGTATTTCTGTTAGCCGTAGCGATATGGCTGGCCGCTTCGTTAGAAGCCACGGCTTCTCAGACAAGCTCGGAATTAAAAAAAGCAGGACAAAAAATTGACGAACTGGAAGGACAAAAGGAACACGTGAAAGAGCAGGTCGGGACGCTTAAGGAACAGGAAAATCACTTACAGGGGGAGCTTGCGGATTTAAATCAGCAGATGTCCGACGTGTCCGCCCAGATCAACGATTTGGAAGTGCAGATTTCTGATAAACAAACGGAAATTGAAGTGACCGGACAAAATCTTGACCAGGCGCAGGAGATCAAAGAACAGCAGTATGAGAGCATGAAGGCGCGGATTCAGTTTATCTACGAAAAAGGCGGACTGGATTTTGCGGCCGTGCTCTTGGGCAGCAGTTCGATGTCGGATTTTTTAAATAAAGCGGAATACGTCGAAGAGCTAAACCGCTATGACAGGCAGATGTTGGATCATTATACGCAGACGTGCCGTCAGATTAAAGAACAAAAAAAGGCGCTCAAACAGGAAAAGAAGGAGCTGCTGGTTTTACAGGAGAGCATGGAACAAAAGAAAGCGGAAGTGGACGGACTGATTGTAAAAACCCAGCAGAGCATACAGGTCAAGCAGGAGGAGATTTCCGACGCCAATGAAGCGCTGCGGAATTATGAGGCGCAGATTTCTAAGATGAAAGCCTACGAAGAGGAGTTGGAACGCAAAAAAGCGCAGGAGGCCAAAAAGAGGGCGGAGGAACAAAAAAAAGCGGCAGCAGCGGCCGCCAAACAGGCGGCGCAGTCCAAGCAAACCGCACAGTCGGAGGAAGGCGGGAAAAAGCAGCCTTCAGGCAGCCAGCAAGCTCCTTCCGGCGGCGGGACGGTGACGGCGCAGGGCAGTGATCTGGCTATGCTTGCTGCTTTAGTGGAATGCGAAGCCGGCGGAGAGAGCTATGAAGGACAGTGGGCGGTGGCAAGCGTTGTTGTCAATCGCGTGCGAAGCGGCAGCTTTCCAAATACGATTTCCGGCGTGATCTACCAGTCCGGACAATTTTCTCCGGTGGCGAGCGGCCGCTTTGCGATGGCGCTTTCTACGGGCGCGTCCGCAAGCTGTACCCAGGCGGCCAGCGCGGCGCTATCCGGCAGCACGAACGTCTCCTGTCTTTACTTTTGTCGGGCGTCGTCCGGCGTACAGGGAACGGTAATAGGCAACCACGTATTTTATTAAACGATTAAAAAAGAGGAATGTTGTCCATACTTGTACATAGTATATAACAGGAAAGGAAAACGTATGGACATGAAAAAAACATTACAGGAGCTGTACCGGGATATTTTAGAGCAGGAGCAAAAAAATGGAAGGGGGCTTACGGACGAATACGATAATTATCCGATGGACTGTCTGCTGCATCCAAAAGAATATGCGCCTGTCATTGCCGCGGGAGGATGCGATTCCTGCGAAGCGGAAAGCGCCTGTCAGGAAAGCTGTGTTTTTGACGCCATAGAAAAGATCGGAGGGAAAATTTATATCGATCCGCAAAAGTGCACAGGCTGCGGCGTATGCGTGGATGTCTGCAAAATGGGACGTCTGATAGAAAACAAGGAAATATACCCGGTTTTAGACGCATTGTGCGATCGGAACCGGGAAGTCTATGCGTTGATTGCTCCTGCGTTTGCCGGTCAGTATGGGGAAAAGGCGACGGCGGGGCGTTTGCGGTCAGCGTTTAAAAAAATCGGTTTTCAGGGAATGGTCGAAGTGGCGGCGTTTGCCGATATCCTGACGTTAAAAGAAGCTCTGGAATTTGACCGTCATGTGCATAAGCAGGGGGATTTTCAGTTGACAAGCTGTTGCTGTCCGGTTTGGATCGCCATGATTCGGAGCATCTATCAGGATCTGGTCGGTCATGTGCCGGGGGCGGTTTCCCCGATGATAGCGGCCGGCAGGGTAGTAAAAAAGCTGCACCCGGACGCAGTGACCGTATTTATCGGGCCGTGTATGGCCAAGAAAAAAGAGGCCAGAGAACCAGACATTGCGGACGCCGTCGATTATGTATTGACCTTTCAGGAGGTTTTTGACTTTTTTGAAGCCGTCAATGTCAATCCGGACGAGCTGCCGGACGACGAACGGGAGCATTCCTCCAGAGCCGGACGAATATATGCCAGGACGTCCGGCGTCAGTGAAGCGGTGGGCGCAACCGTAGAGCAGCTAGATCCGGATAAAAAGATCAAAGTCGTTGCCAGACAGGCGGACGGCGTTTTGGCCTGTAAGGAACTGATTGAGAAAATTATCAAAGGGGAAACGGAAGGGAATTTTTTTGAAGGAATGGCCTGTAACGGCGGCTGCGTAGGCGGCCCGAAGGTTCGGATCGACAAAGAGGAAGGGAAACAGTTTGTCAACCGTTACGGCAATCAGGCGAAATATTTAACGCCGTTGGAAAATCCCTATGTGCGCGAGCTGCTGGAGCGGTTGGGTTTTCAGGATGTAATGGATTTTTTGGAAAACAGCGATTTGCTGACGCGGGATTTTAGCGGGTAGGGGAATGTCAAATAGCACGGCTGAAAGGATGCTTGGCGATAGGGCGCCGTAACGGAATAGAATGACTGTAAGAAACATAATCTTATTTTTGATTTTTATACAAAAAATGTTGTCGAAAGTATTGATTTTTTGGCATAAGAACTATATAGTATTGTATTAGAGGCGGCTGAATCAACTGCCAAAATATAGTAGTGAGAACATTAAAATTTTTAAGGAGGAAATCAAATGTCAAGAGCAAAACAGTCAATGGATGGCAACACCGCTGCTGCGCATGTAGCGTATGCGTTTACAGATGTTGCCGCCATTTACCCAATCACTCCTTCCAGTCCAATGGCCGATACGGTTGACCAGTGGTCGGCGGCCGGACAGGAAAATATCTTTGGAAATCAGGTAAAAGTCGTAGAAATGGAATCAGAAGCAGGCGCGGCAGGCGCGGTCCATGGTTCCCTTGCAGCGGGCGCATTGACGACGACCTTTACGGCGTCCCAGGGCCTTCTGTTGATGATCCCCAATATGTATAAGATTGCCGGTGAGCAGCTTCCGTGTGTATTTGATGTTTCCGCACGTACCGTAGCGACTCAGTCTTTAAATATCTTCGGTGATCACAGTGACGTATATGCCTGTCGCCAGACTGGTTTTGCTATGTTATGCGAGACAAACACACAGGAAGTTATGGA
>CAOJLW010000096.1 GCA_948438565.1 uncultured Lachnospiraceae bacterium
AAGAAGGAATTGGGCGGCCTGGAGCCTGCGCAATCCGGAGATCACTATGGTTCCGGCGATTATAATTTTGGCAATACCGGAGCGGAGACAGGGATGGTGCGCCTGTTTTTAAATATCGGCAAGAAACAAAAGGTAAAACCGGGAGATATTTTAGGAGCCGTAGCCGGGGAATCGGGCATATCGGGCGATCTGGTCGGTACAATCGATATGTACGATAAATTTACTTTTGTGGAAGTGCCGCAGGAATATGGCAATAAGGTCCTGGCGGCAATGAGAAAAGCCAAGATAAAAGGGAACGATATCAATATTGAACCTGCCAATAGCAGGTAAGCGTCTAAATGGATAAAGCACTACATCCATGTGAGCGTTTACTCTCTTTGCGGGTATCGGTTAGCAAATGCTAGAAAAAATCAGTTAAAGTAAAATGCAGCAGTCCCGATAGCGGGACTGCTGCGAAAAAAACATAGCGGAAGCGGTACAAGCTGCTTTTCGCTATGTTTTTGAATGTTATAGACGTTTTTTTAACATTTCCGGATTGGTTGCAAAGTTTAAAGCGGTTTCGGATGTAATGCGATTGCTTTTATATAAGTTGAGCAGACTGGTATCCATAGAAACCATATCTGCATTGGCCGAAGAGTATAAGATACCTTCAAGCTGTGGAATTTTATTGTCGCGGATCATATTCCGGACAGCCGGAGTAACAGTCATAATTTCAAAAGCAGGCACCATCTTTTGGTCTACGGATGGGACGAGCTGCTGGGATACGACGGCTTGCAGCACCATGGATAGCTGAACGGCAATCTGACGCTGCTGGTTGGGAGGGAATACGTCGATAATCCGGTCGATCGTATTGGCTGCGCCGACCGTATGCAATGTGGAAAAAAGTAAATGTCCGGTTTCAGCGGCTGTCATGGCAACCTGTATCGTTTCATAATCACGCATCTCCCCTAAAAGTATAACGTTGGGACTTTGGCGCAGCGCGGCGCGAAGAGCGGTAACGTAGCTTTCCGTGTCGACATTGATTTCACGCTGGCTGACAATGCTCCGATTATGGCGGTGTAAAAATTCTAACGGATCCTCTAACGTAATAATATGTTTGTCATAATGCTGGTTGATATAATCGATAATACAGGCCAGGGAAGTGGATTTACCGCTGCCAGCGGAGCCTGTAATCAAAACCATTCCTTTTGGAAATTTTGCAAATTCAATAATCTTTTCCGGAATCCCAAGCTGCGTCGGATCCGACAGATCAAAGGTAATTACGCGGATGACAATGGATAACGTGCTCCGCTGTTTGTATGCGCTGACGCGGAAACGGGATAAACCTTGTATGGCAAAGGAAAAATCATCATCGCCGGTATTGTCGAGCATTTCCATGGAACGGTCATTAGCCAGGGTATAGATTTGGGTAATGACATCGCTGGTATCATCCGGCAGCAGGCGCTCGTCGCCAATTCGGACAATCGTTCCGTTGAGCCGCATAGAGGCCGGAAGTCCGGCGACAATAAAGATATCGGACGCCCCTTTTAGCACCGCATCTTTTAATAAATCAATGGCATTTAAATCCATAAATGCAGCCTCCTTAAAATAAACTATTGTATTAAATGTAAAGTATTGTCGCCTTCCCAGGTATCTGTCTGAATGACTTGCCAAGACACAATTTTATAAAAGGCATCAAGCTTTTCAGATTGGATTTGCTGGGGAGGGAAAATGGCAAGCCTGACGTCCAGAGCTTGCGACGCGCTGATAGTCACCTGATAGGACGCCTCAAGCAGTCCGCCGTCTGACAATGCTGCTGTGACGGTATCCGGCATCCCTTCCGAAATCAGGCGGTAATATTCGTCGGCGTCTGTAGTCGTCTGATAGGCGTTGGCAAAAACAACGTCAGCGTCTGCAAGGATAGCTTCCGCTTGATTGGAAGCAGTATAATAATCCAGCGTATGTTCGGCAATTTTTTGACCCGAGCGGGCGTCGTTGGCCGCCGCCGAAAGGGAAAGCGCGGCAAAGGTAACCATACATAGGATAATAAAAATGGTCATTAAGGATATGGTACCGATATTTGTAATAGGAAAACTCTTTTTTTTCATCGTGGCCCCCTCATCAAACAGAAATTTTATGGCCGGTTGGGATGGTGCAGTTGTATATCCAGGGAATAGACAGGCTCGTCTTTAACGGCCAAATTCCAGACGTCAATTTGATAGGATAGCAGGGAAAGCTCGCCTGTCTGTACAATTTCCATGCAATAGGCGCCTGTTTCTTTTGCACAGTGATTCCAGTTCTCATCAAAATAAATGCTTATGACTGACGTATCAGACTCTGCATTGGGATAGACGGTCAAAAAGCTGTCTGGCCACAGAATTTCCTGGCCGTCTGTCATGTTATGACCAGGGGAATAGGCGTCTCTCAGCAGCGCGGCTGCGCTGGAAGCCTGGTTGACGGCTATATTCAAATCCCTGGTATCCTGACCCATTTGATGGGATCTGGTAAACATCCTCAGGCATATGGCGCTGACAAGGGAAAAGAATAAGATGGCAACGATCATCTCCATTAAAAACATATTGGAGCGGCTGTTGGATGAATGATTCATAGCGTACTCCTTTCCGAAGAGATCAGAGTCATCTCGTTTCCATCCGGATCCATGGAAGAAAGACGGAATAACCCATCGTCCATTTCTTCGATAGAAAACCCGCGGACTTCCATAATGTCTTTACCGTCTTTTAATGGAATTTCCACATCGTCGCGTACCAACAATTCTTTTAACATACCTTCATATTCATAGATATACGTGGTAAAAGACATATTGTTGGAATTGCCTTGCAGAGCGAGACAATCGCGTCCTTCCAGTGTTTGAACGGAAATTCCGCCGTTGTGATCGTTTTGACAGATTTTTTCATTGACATAGGATAGGGCAATGCGAATCTGGTCATTGTCAGCCGATGCAACCGTTTGCGAGCTGTAAATATTGGCGGCAAGCATCAGGACGGCAAGGGAAGATGCCGCAAATACAAAAAATACTGCGATAGGAAATACTAAATCAATTACATGCCTGTTTTGCATTCGAAAATTCAATGTTCCTCCTCCTTCCGGAATGTGTTGTCGTAACCATGTATGGCATTAAAGCCGTACTGGCTTTCCGTCCGCCTTTGTAATAATTGTGACGTCCGGCATAAGGTTGGAACCTTGCGGCTGATAATCAATAAAATACTTATCTTCATCATAGGTAAGGCCATAGTTCTCTTTTAGATAGGTAAGGCTTTTAGGGTAAACCCCTTCTATGGCGTAGCAGTGGGTGATTCCGCGTGTGACCGCCGTTTGCAACGTATGCAGTTCCTCTTCGTGAGCCTTAGAGGAGACGGAGGATACCCCGAGCCAAAATATCAGGAAAATGGCTGCAAAAACACTTAAAGAAATCAATAAATTCTTAAGGTATGAATTTTGCTTTTCAATGACAAAGCGATGCTTCATGCAAACGCCTCCCTTCTCCTAATATATTTAAAACCCTGCCATAATTCCCATAAGAGGAAGCATAACGGATAACAGGATAATGCCGACAATGACCGAAAGAACGATAACCAGAGTGGGTTCAACGGTTGCAAGGATTCCGGCAATCCGCGTATCAATATCCTCTTCGTATTGTCTGGCGATTTTTTGCATGACTTCGTCCAGAACGCCCATACGGGAGCCGATGGTAGCCATCCGTGCGTAGACGCCTGAAAAAATACCGTTTTGCAGCAGAGATTCGCAGAGATCTTCACCTTGCGCGACGGATGCGCGGCATTGATCGAGTCTGCTGCGAAATACTGGCTGATCGGTCAGTTCAACGGTCAGGTTTAAACATTCTTCAGGGGTCAGGCCGCTGCTTAAGGTGAGCGCCATACCATTGGAGAAACGGTAAGCGGCAATTTTTTCAGACAGCGCCCGCGTATTTTGGAATTTGTTTAAAAAAGAACGGGAGAGCTGCTGACCTTTTGCAGATTTTACAAGGTAGAGAATCAAAAATACGATTGCTGCAAATAAGCAGATAAAAACGATGGAGTACCGATTCATAAATTCTCCGATGGTTAAAATGGCGCCGGAAAAACCGGTCATTTCACTGCCAAGCTGTTCAAATACCTGATTGAATACAGGCATGACTTTCGTGATCAGGACGATGATGACTAACACCATCATTACGATCATAATCAACGGGTAGGTAACGGCATTTTTTACGGTTTGCGCCAACGAGGCTTCTTTTTCATAATAATTGGCCAAAGAAGCCATGACCTCGTCCAGTTTTCCAGTCTGTTCTCCAATCTGTACCATATGCAGCAGATATTTTGGAAAAGCGTTCGTCTCTGCAAGCGCTTCATAAAAGACGCCAGTCTGGATCAGTGTCTCGTGGATTTGAAAGAGCATTTCTTTTTCATCCTGATTTTTTGCATCTTCTAACATAATGGAAATCCCCTCAATAGAAGAGATGCCGGATTTTAAAATAATTGCTATCTGTGAGCAAAAGGAAGCGGCTTCCATATTTGAAAGAGGCGCCAAATTTGTGTTGCCCATACGTTCTCCTTTCCGGTCCTAATAGGAATATTTTAAAGTATAGTTGGAACCGTCGCCGATGTATTTGCCAACCGATGCATTGTCGTTGTTGGCTGCGAGCGTCGGATCCATTAAGGTCCATGATTTTCCGTCAAATTGGATGATATTGTCGATCCATCCGACATCCTTGATGTAGGAACTGATCCAGGCATGGTATGCCTCGCCGGAGTAGCCGATATCAAGCCGTGTCGGGATGCCCTGGGAGCGCAGCATCGCGCTCATGATTGCAGCATAGTCGAAGCAGATGCCTTTTTTGGATTGCAGAGTCTCATCTACAACCGGAAGATAGCCATAGGCGACATTGGCGGCTTTTTCCTGATCATAAGCAATCGACTGGGTGACATAATGGTAAACGCTTTCGATCACTTCCATATCAGAGTACATATCCTTGGCCAGTTCGCTGCCTTTGGCCGTTACCATGCTGTCCGCGTTAAAATTAACATATTGATTGGGGTAAAGGAACGGCCCGAATTCATTTTTGATCGATACTTCCAGATCGGCCGCATAAGCGGTTACGTACATATCTCCTCCGGCGTTTTCAAGGACTTCCGCCCGGTACGTGCCGTTGCCGCAGGGAAGAGGAAATGTCTCATAATCCCCGGAGCCAGATAAAAGGTAGATATATTCCGAATCGGCAGGGCCATTTACTCGGAGCTTTACTTTAGCGTTGCTGCCTAAGTATTTTACCATAAAATAACCCTCATCCGTGTGGGAGGCGTCTATGGATACGTGTTCGTTTTCATACACAATGCTTCCGGAAGCTTCCGGCAACAGTACCTGCGGCGTATTGTCCCGCGGCGTGCCGGTCTTGGCAGGAGCCGGATCTTGCGCTGGCGCTTTGCCGGAGCTGGCCACTGTGGAATCCTTGACAGGGTCTGCAGCCGTTGGTTCCTTATCTGAACATCCGCAGATTAGGATACCTGATAGGAGCAGAAAACAGATGGCCGATGGTATGCGTTTATGTATCATGCCGTGCATCCTCCTTTAAAGTGTTCTGCAAGTAAGGTTAAAAGCGACATATTTTTTCCATTATAGCACAAAATTGTAGGAAGGACAATAAAAGAAATGGAAAGATTGGGAAGAATGCTCCTGACACTCTTCTTGCATTCTCCATAAAGAATTGTTATAATAATAGCGCCGCTTTAAACTGCTAAAGCAAATGACAATTCTTAAGAAAGGAGCGGATGGAAATTATGGAAGAGAAAAATGCCGGGAAAGCAAAGGAGGCTGCGCCATTTGGGCGAAATATTTTTCTGATTGGTTTTATGGGCAGCGGCAAGTCGACGATTGCAGCCGCCCTGAGCGAGGCGTATGCGGTAGAAACGGTGGAAATGGACAGCCTGATTGCAGAGAGGGAAGGGATTAGTATTTCCGAAATATTTGACAGGTTTGGAGAAGAATATTTCCGCGGCCTTGAGACAAATCTGTTAAAGGAATTGCAGGCCAAACGAAACGTGGTGGTTTCCTGCGGCGGCGGGACGCCGATGCGTGAGGAGAATGTAGCGGCGATGAAACAAAACGGGACGGTTGTCCTGTTGACGGCCAGTCCGGATACGATTTATCAACGCGTAAAAAACAGCCATGACCGGCCGCTGTTGGAAAACAATAAAAATATTCCGTATATTGCCGGCCTGATGGAGCAGCGCAGGGAAAAATATGAGGCGGCGGCGGATATTGTAATAGAAACGGACAAAAAAGATAGGATTGCCGTTTGCAAAGAGCTGGCGCAAAAGCTCTTAAAATAAATTTCAGAAAGAAGGAAAAAGATATGGCAGAACGAATTACAGGACATACGGAATTGATAGGATTGATGGCTTATCCCATTCGACATTCTGTTTCACCGGCGATGCATAACGAGGCGTTTGCATACCTTGGTCTGGACTATGCGTACCTGGCGTTTGAAGTAGATAACGATACGTTAGAAGATGCGGTCAAAGGATTGCGTGCGTTACGAATGGTGGGTTCCAACGTATCCATGCCAAATAAGGCGGCTGTCGTGCAATATTTGGACAAGCTGTCTCCGGCGGCCGAGCTTTGCGGCGCGGTCAATACGATTGTCAATGAAAACGGCGTGCTGACAGGACATATTACAGACGGCATCGGCTATATGGCAGGATTGCAGGATAACCAGATTGACGTGATTGGTAAAAAAATGACGATTGTAGGTTCTGGAGGAGCGGCGACGGCAATTGAAGTGCAGGCGGCTTTAGACGGCGTGGCGGAAATTTCTATATTCAATATCAAAGATAAATTTTGGGGCAATGCAGAGGAAACCGTAAAAAAAATCAACGATCGCACGAGCTGCAAAGTCGCATTGTATGATCTGGCGGATTTGGAAAAGCTGAAAGCGGAAATGGCCGATTCCTATCTGTTTACCAATGCAACGGGCATGGGGATGAAACCGCTGGAAGGAAAGACCTATATACCGGATTCGTCTTTTTTTCAGCCGGACTTGGTTGTGACGGATATAATTTATTCCCCCAGTGAAACCGCTCTGTTAAAGATGGCAAAGGAAGCAGGGTGTAAGACGATGAACGGTATGGGGATGATGCTGTTTCAGGGCGCGGCGGCGTTTGAATTGTGGACCGGCAGGAAAATGCCGATTGAACATATGAAAGAAACCCTTGGAATCCGGTATGATTCATCCGGCAAATGCGAGGTGTAAGCATGAATCCGGTCGTGGTAAGGAATCTTAAAATTGGAGAAGGAATCCCGAAAATCTGTGTGCCAATCGTAGGGGCGGCTCAAAATGAGATTTTAAAAGAGGCCGAATTTGTGGCTGATCTGCCGGCCGATCTGGTAGAATGGCGCGCAGATTGGTTTGCGGATGTCGGGGATATCGATCAGGTGACCGATATATTGGTCAAACTTCGGGATGTTTTAAAAGAACGCCCGTTGCTGTTTACGTTTCGCACGGCCAGAGAAGGCGGGGAGCAATCCGTTACGCCAGAGGCCTATGTGGATTTGAACCGGGCGGCGGCGCAAAGCGGATTTGTGGATCTGTTGGATGTAGAAATTTTTACAGGCGATCAGCCTGTGTCTGAGATAGTAGAGACGGCGCATCGGGCCGGCGTAAAAGTCATTGCTTCCAACCATGATTTTGACAGGACGCCAAAACGGGAAGAGTTGATAAAACGGCTTTGCAAAATGCAGAGCATGGATGCGGATATTTTAAAGATTGCGGTGATGCCGCAGTCAAAAAAGGATGTATTAACCTTGTTGGCGGCAACGGAAGAAATGTATACCCAATATGCCGATCGGCCGATTGTGACTATGTCAATGGCGGGGATGGGCGCGATCAGCCGATTGAGCGGGGAATTTTTTGGCTCCGCCATAACGTTTGGCGCGGCCAATAAAGCGTCTGCGCCAGGGCAGATGGGCGTCTGGGAGCTTGCCGCCGCCCTGCGTCTATTGCATGGCGGTTGTCAATAACTTTCCCATAATTATTTTTCAAAAAAACCCTTGCAATTTCTAACCTTATCCTGTATACTGTAAAAGCTGTGGCATAAGAGCGATGAAGCGAGAGGTTGCTGCCTACGTGGCAGGTTTTCCGTGGAGCGAATGTCAAGTTAGGAAACTGGCGACAAGTCACTGTATCACATAGAGTCTACAAGGATAAGTAGAAATGGCGGGTGTCTCCTTACGACACGCCCGGTCAAGTGTACAGTCACCGCTTGTCGTACTGATGTAAAGTGCGAAAAGGAGGCGGCTTT
>CAOJLW010000097.1 GCA_948438565.1 uncultured Lachnospiraceae bacterium
ATTTCCCTTGATTTAGGTTTCCCGGGCGGCGGCATCGCCGGCTTTGATGCGTTGAAACAATTCTTTTTTTTCCTCTTCGTTGAGGATAGGGAGTTTGGATGTATTGACACCGCAGATTTCGACTTTATAGATAGCCATGAGAAGACCTCCAGTTTCTTAAAGTAATGTATGCTAAAATCATTCTCATTTTTGGCTTTTTTTATTCATATCATACCGGATGGATATTTGAAATTTACAGATAAGGAGATAAAAACGATGAAAGATTTAATTGACGAGAGGAACCTTAGGGAAAGTTGTGCAAGAAGTATTGTAAAAGGTTATAATGTACATTATATGACGCCGGAGGAACTGGCCGCGCAAAAGCTTGCGAACAAACAGCAGGAGGCGCAAATACAAGTCGAACCTGCGACGGTTCAGGAGAAGGTTTTTGAGGCCGATGAACGGTATGCCCACGTCCCGTCTTCCCAATATGGGACGACAGCCGTGCAGGATCCGGTGACCAACGAACAGATTCGAAAAATCCTTGGCGAGCGCAAGGAGAATGTGTTGGAAACGATAAAGGAGTTCGTCGAGTAGCAAGTCACATCAGGCATCTTTTTTGCATATGATAACGGAAGATGTATGCAAAAGGGAAGCTATTATATGCTGACGATGCAAAAATATCATGGATTAGGCAATGACTATCTGGTGCTTGATCCCAATAAAAACCAGATAGCCTTACAGGAGCGGAAGGTGGCAATGCTCTGCCGGAGGAATTTTGGCGTAGGGGCGGACGGGATTTTGTATGGGCCGTTTTGGGAGAACGGAAAAATCAAAGTCAATATCTATAATCCAGATGGCAGCGAGGCGGAACGGAGCGGGAACGGCGTACGGATTTTCGCAAAATATTTAAAGGATATGGGGTATGTGACAAAAAGACGTTTTGTGCTGGCGACAAAAGCAGGGGATGTGGAAGTGGAATTTTTAGATGAGCAGGGGAGCCGTATGCGCGTCAATATGGGAACGGCGGATTTTTTAAGCGCCGCGCTTCCGATTGACGGATGGCGGCATGAAATTATCAATGAACCGCTTATGTTTCATGGCTCGCTGTACAATACCACCTGTCTGTCGGTCGGCAACCCAAACTGCGTGATTATGACGGAAGATGTGTCATGTCAGAAAGCAAAAGCTTTAGGGCCTTATGTGGAAAACGCTTCCTATTTCCCAAACCGGATGAACTTGCAGCTTTGTAAAGTGGAAAGCCGGAAACGGCTGCGGATTGAAATTTACGAGCGTGGGGCAGGGTATACGGCGTCTTCCGGTACCGGAGCCTGCGCCGCCGCCGCTGCCGCCTACCGTATGGATTTGGTGGATTCCAAAGTGACGGTGGAAATGCCGGGCGGGGAGCTTCTGATTGAAATGGCTGCGGATGGGACGATTTTTATGACAGGGGATGTGGAAAAGGTGGGAACCTTTACGCTTGCGGAGGATTTTTTTTCCTAAACCATAAGAGAATTCCCAAAAGTAAGAATCCCATGCCGCTGACGGCAGTTCCAACGGCCAGTCCGGGCGTCCGGTAATACAATTGAATTTGATGTTTGCCCGCTGTTAAAGGCAGCGCCAGAAACATGGCGTTTGCTTTTTGCAGCGGCGTTTTTTTGCCGTCCACCATGGCGTGCCAGCCGCTGCTGTAAGGTATGGACAGGCAGAGGATTTTATCGCTGGACAGAGAAATGGAGCCGGTTACCGTATTGGCGCCGATAGATGCGCGTTCCAGCGAATTTTCCTTTAAATCCATGATTTGACTGGCATAGCGTTCCATTGGCTGACAGACTACGGCAAGCGTTTGAAAGCGGTATTCTCCGGCTTTTGGAAAGGTGATGGTGATACTGGAGAGCGGAGCCGCATGGTAGCCTAAATTTACCAGAAAATCATCCTGGCCGTTATAATATCGGTGCTGTGGCGGCGTATACTGTAGTTCGTTTTGCAGGCTGCCGGAGGAAATAGCCAGGTGCAACGGGTCGTCGCCTATATCGTTTGTCTGTATCCTGACTCCGGAAAGCGTAAGGTAGGTTTCAGCGTTCGGGCATCCCATAAAGGATAAGGTAATGACCGAGTCTTTTTTTGTGACGGAAAAGACGCCGTCTTTTTGCATGGAAACGCCGCTGCCGCAGCTTACGGTGTAGTCCGGATGCGTACTTGTAAAGCTTGGACGGGTGACGGGAAAGCGATCTGCCGGCAAAGGCTCTTCTAAGACTGCGCCCTGTAACATGGCTTCCTGACGTTCTATCGGTTCCATATCTCGGTAGGTTTCATAGGGGATGTAAGAGTCATAGGTATAGCCGAGCGGAAGAGCGTATTGGTTTTCATATATCCGATAATCCTGATTTGGGCCATCTTTCCTATTTGTTTTTTGAGAAAAACCAAACGGCAGGATATCGGAATCTTTGGAAACGAGATATTGAACGCCTGTCAATGCGTCTAAAAATGTACGGCGATCCAAGCCGTTGTATTTAAATACCCAAAACCGGCCGTGCGCCATATCTGTTAAAAAGTCGGAAATATAATGGTTTTCCAGGCTCCAGTAATACTGTGTTCCGTAGACGCCAAACAGGGTGGCCGCATTGGCCGGCTCCGCTTCATCCGTTTCAAAACGAAAAAATCCTTCGGTTTGCGGGTGCGCCTGCCAGATAGCGCCTGCGGGCGTATCGGTTAGGGTTTGGGCGGAAGCGCCAAAGTCAATAAAGCGGGAGGCATAATTTTGGCCAGGAGATCCATAGAGCGTATAAGCATTGACGGCGATATGCATAAGCAGGACAGCAAAAAGGGATGCAGAGACTGTTCGGAGAGAACGAGGGTTGAGTTGAAAACGGGACTGGATGGTCGACGGCTCGGGACGGCTGGTCAGATAATCCTGCCAGATCACGGTCAGGATATACGAAACCAATCCGGCATACAAAAAGATCCAGCGGTTGCTGACGTAGGAAAAGCCATTTAGGACTTTGCCGAAAAACGGGATCAGAAACATAATGGTCATAGCCAGGAAAACAGCCTTTAACGCGGTATATTGTTTTCGCGCGCAAAACAGCGTAAGCAGGGCCAGTAACGCCGGGAGCGTAAAACCCAGGCAAGTCCAGTTACCGATGCGGCGGGTCGTAATAAAAGACGCCAGACAGTTTTGGTAATAAGAAATATCGTAAAGAAGCGGATAAGATTGTGAGACGTCGGTTCGGTTGGTTCCAAAAAATTGTAAAAGGACAGGCAGCAATAGAACAGCGGACATTGCGACGCCTATCAGGGCGTAGCCTGCAAAATGGCAAAGGGCAACCAGCAGTCCTTGGACTTTTACAGGGCGTTGGGACGCCAGATAGCGTACGAGGACATAAAAACAGACTGCAAATGCGAGCATATAAAAAAAGTAAAAATTGCTGACAGCGGAAAGAAAGACCATAAAAATAAAAAGCGTGGGTTTTTCACGGCGAAAAATGCGTTCTGCGCCGATCAAAAGCAGGGGCAGATAGATCATGGGATTGATGAAGAAAGGGTGGCGCACGGCGGCAAACAGCATATAGCCGCAGAAGATATAGCTGAACGCGCCTGCAAGAACCGGTAGACGATTTTTTCCCATATAAAAACAATAGCGGCTAAAGCAGACGCCGGCGATGTAGATACGAAGGACAATCAGAACGTGATATAAAGATTCCGTATAAGCGGGCGGCGTAACAATAGCAAGCAGATTGAGCGGATCTCCGAGGGCATAGTAGTGAAAGGTCGTTAAAATATCGGAGCCATAGCCGATGCAAAAATCCCATAAGGGAAGTTGTGGGGTGAGGCGCAAAAGGCTTTGCAGGACGCCGCGCCCCCATTTTCCCAGATAGTTTAGAGCAATGTAATGCTGTTGCAGACCGTCAAGCTGCCAGATCAGACTTTTTCCCCGGAGTAAAAACGGGCAGTAGACCAATGCTGCCATAAGAACAAAAAGGAGTGTGTAGAGAATATAGTAATGGGTGCGTTTTTGTCTGTTGTGCTGTTTCATGTAAAAAATCCTTTCTGTGGCGTCAGATGGCGCCTGAACTTGCCTTTCGTCAAATATGCGTTATCTGTCCTACTGATAAAAACGGAGGATAGACGTAAGGTTTGCGGTCATGTTTAAAAGCAGTGCGTCCAATAGGGTAAGCGCGGCCATGGCTTCTACGACGACGACGGCTCGGGGGACGATGACCGGGTCGTGTCTGCCGCGGATGGAAATTTCGATATCTTCGCCGGATTGATTGACTGTTTTTTGCAAAGCGGCAATGGAAGGCGTCGGTTTTACGGCTGCCCGGAACAGGATAGCGGATCCGTCGCTGATGCCGCCTAAAACGCCGCCGGAATGGTTGGTGGCTTTTTGAACGGATGGGCCGTCCGCCATATAAAAGCTGTCGTTATTGGCGCTGCCCGTTGTCTGAGCGGCTAAAAAGCCGTCGCCGATTTCAAAGCCTTTGACTGCGCCAATCGAAAGGATCGCCTTGGCGAGGTTGGCGTCGAGTTTTTCAAAGACGGGATCGCCGATTCCGGCAGGTACGCCGTCTATCCTGCATTCGATTATGCCGCCGGAAGAATCGCAGTTTTGCATACAGTTTTCCAAGTATGCCGCCGCTTGGTTGGCTGCGGCAAGATCCGGCATATAAAAGGGATTTTGATCGATAACGTCCGGATCAAAAGAAGAGATGGCAACAGGGCCTATGGATTTGGTATAGGCGGTTAAACGGATGCCAAGCTGTTTTAGGATTTTAGCGGCAATCGCGCCTGCGGCTACGCGTCCGATGGTTTCGCGCCCGGAAGAGCGTCCGCCGCCGCGGTAATCCCGAAAGCCATATTTGGCGTCAAACGTGTAATCCGCGTGTCCCGGGCGGTAATAGCTGGCGATGTCGCTATAGTCTTTGGATTTGGGGTCGTGGTTGTGTACAATAAGGGAAATCGGAGTTCCGGTGGTTTTGCCTTCAAAAACGCCGGAGAGGATTTCAACGGCGTCCGTTTCCATGCGTTTAGTCGTGTAGCGGGACTGACCCGGTTTCCTGCGGTTTAAATATGCCTGTATATCTTCTTCGGATAAAGCGAGTCCGGCCGGGCAGCCGTCGATAATTGCGCCAATGCCTTTTCCATGGGATTCTCCCCAAGTTGTGATTTTTAGTATATTTCCAAATGTGGAACCTGCCATGTCAACCTCCTGTTGTGTTATTTTGCATTTTATATTATAGGGGTTGTTATGGTGTAATTCAAGGGGGGGAAGAAACAAAAGAACTCTTCATAAAACGACCGTTTGCCAGGGGCAGGGTATAGACGGTTTGCTGGATTTGGAGCTAAGGGGTTCTATAGCATTCGGTATGGATGTTCTAGGACGGACGCAACCGCCGTAAAACGCGCCATCCAGGCGCTTTACGGCTTTTCCGGGCATCCATGCCCGGAAATTGCTGTTTGTGTACGAATGCTTAAGAACCCCTAAGCTCCTGCATCACGCAAACCGTCTATACCCTGCCCCTGGCAGACTAGGCATTGAAAGTCGGAAGGTAGAAATACTGCGCCAAAGCCAATAAGCATTCATATGCATTCCATATCAATCAAACCATACAAGAACCGGGGACGCTCCAAATACCTACCGACTTAGAAAGTCCCGTCCCAGGCGGGCAGGTATCTGCGGCGTTGTGTTATGCCCGGGGTTTAGCGGTTCTTAAGCATCCGATGCAGTCCCAGCAGTTTTCGGGCATGGATGCCCGAAAAAGCTGCAAAGCGCCTGGACGGCGCATTTTGCAGCGGCTGCGTCCGTCCAAAAAAACCCATACCGGATGCTTTAGAACCGCTTAACCCCGAAAGAAACAACGCTGCAGATACCTGTCCGCCCGGGACGTATGTTTGGCCATATCTGAGCGCTTCCGCAGTGTTTTCCCCATTCTTCTTGAAGATTACCGTCAAAGATGTTATGATAGATGCGCGTTTACATAAGAAAATAAAAGGAGAACATATGGCGGAATATAAGATATTAAAAAAAGACGGCCTGGCAAAACGGGCTGAATTTTCGACGGTGCATGGCGTGATACAGACGCCGGTTTTTATGAATGTCGGGACGCAGGCCGCTATTAAAGGGGCCGTTTCAACGGAAGATTTAAAACAGGTCAAAGCGCAGGTGGAGCTGTCCAATACCTACCATCTCCATGTCCGTCCAGGCGATACGCTGATTTATGAGCTGGGGGGACTGCATAAATTTATGGTATGGGACAGGCCGATTTTAACCGATTCCGGCGGCTTTCAGGTATTTTCCCTGGCCGGCCTGCGGAAAATTAAAGAAGAGGGCGTGTATTTTCATTCGCATACAGACGGCAGGAAGATTTTTATGGGTCCGGAAGAGAGTATGCAGATTCAGTCCAATCTGGCGTCTACGATTGCAATGGCGTTTGACGAATGTCCAAGCAGTACGGCGGATCGCGCCTATGTGCAGGATTCCGTAGATCGTACAGCCAGGTGGCTGGAACGCTGTAAGGATGCGTTGCTGCGTTTGAATCAAATGGAACGCACAATCAATCCCGAACAGCTTTTATTTGGGATTAACCAGGGCGCGGTCTATGAAGATATTCGTATCAGCCATGCAAAGCGGATTGCTGAATTGGATCTGGACGGCTATGCGTTAGGGGGACTCGCTGTTGGGGAAAGCCATGAGGAAATGTACCGGATTTTAGATGTGACCGTGCCGCATTTGCCGGAAGGGAAACCGACCTATCTGATGGGCGTGGGGACGCCGGCTAATATTTTGGAGGCGGTAGACCGGGGCGTGGATTTTTTTGACTGCGTCTATCCGACCCGGAATGGACGGCATGGCCATGTCTATACCAACCAAGGTAAATTAAACCTCTTTAACCAAAAATATGAAAAAGATTCGCGGCCCATTGAGGAAGGGTGCCAATGTCCGGCTTGCCGCCATTACAGCAGGGCGTATATCCGGCATTTGCTAAAAGCCAAGGAAATGCTCGGGATGCGTCTGGGCGTGCTCCATAACCTGTATTTTTATAATACGATGATGGAAGAGATACGCGCGGCGATTGAACAGGGACGATATCAAAATTATAAAGAGGAAAAGCTCTATGGATTCAAACAGGTGGCAAAGTCTGACAGTGAAAAATAAAATATATATGAAATGCAGAAAAGATCTTGATGTATTGCGGCGTTTTGTGTACAATGTTTTCATTGAGTCAAAAACACAGGAGGAAAAGTAATGTCTATTTTATTAAATGCGGGGACAGGCAGTTCTGCCCCAATGTTTCTTTCGTTGATTATTATGTTTGGATTTTTGTATTTCTTTATGATCCGTCCACAGCAGAAAGAGACGAAAAAGAAGAACGCAATGTTGGCGCAATTGGCAATTGGGGACACTATTTTGACGACCAGCGGTTTTTATGGCGTGCTGATCGATATAACTGACGATACGGTGATTGTAGAATTTGGAAGCAATCGTAACTGCCGTATCCCGATGCAGAAAGCAGCGATTTCCGCAGTGGAAAAACCGGATGCAGAATAGTAAAGAGGCGTAAAGCGTATGGGATAGGATAGGCTTTACGCTTTTTTTTCGATACTTGGGGCATCCTATGTAAAGTAAAAACAGAAAGGTGGATGGAAATGGATCATAGAAGAATGGTGAATGTAAAAGAATCGATCATCCGTTTAAAAGGCGTGCGTTCGATGGGGGTCATTGGCGATCCGGGATGTGAAGGCTTGGGCGCCTACCCTATGAAGGTTTACGCAGGGGCATTGGAGGAAAGCGCAAAAGACGATATCACTCTGATCGTAGGCGATTTGGTTCCGACTGGAATCAGACGTTATTATCAGATGATACAGGAGATGACAGAGACATTGGCGCAAAATGACGTCTATGTTCTGCGTGGCAATCACGATACCGGAGCTTATTCGGATTATTTTGGGAAAAAGAACTACACGCTTATCGCAGACGAATTTGCGGTCGTGGTATTGGACAATGCGACGCGTACGTTTGAAAAAGAGGGACTGACGTTATTGTCAGAAGTATTGGCTATGAAAGAGGTACAGAGTGTAATCATTGCGTTTCATATCCCTGTTCCAAATCATTTTATTTTAAATTGTGTTTCTGAAGAAGAATATGCCCGTTTGCGAAACGTCTATGAGCCATGGAGGGAAAAGGTAAAATACCTGCTCTGCGGCCATGTACATTCCCGCTTTGTAGATTGCGTGGACGGGATTCCGCTGATCTGTACAGGAGGCGGGGGAGCTAGGATCGAGGATGTGTCAAAAGAAATCCGGGCG
>CAOJLW010000098.1 GCA_948438565.1 uncultured Lachnospiraceae bacterium
GGGTATGTCCGGAATGTGCGGAAGGCAAAGAACAGTTTATTGAGGCGTAAGGACGAAAGGAGGAACGAATATGTATTGTGTACGTAATATTACAGAGGATTTGTATTGGGTCGGCGCGAATGACCATAGACTGCATTTGTTTGAAAATATTCATCCGATTCCCTATGGCGTCAGCTATAATGCGTATCTGCTCTTGGATGAGCAGACAGTCTTGTTTGATACGGTGGATTGGTCGGCATATCGCCAGTTGGCGGAGAATTTGGATTACTTGTTAGGCGATCGTCCGTTGGATTGGCTGGTGATTAATCATATGGAACCGGATCACGCCGCGAGTGTAGAGCAGATTTTGCTGCGGTATCCGCAGGTAAAGATTATTTCAACGGAAAAAGCGTATATGCTGATGCGCCAGTTTGGCTTCCATCCGGATTCCCATGAATGCATTACGGTAGCGGAAGGGGATACGCATACGTTTGGAAAGCATACGGTAACGTTTGTGGCCGCGCCGATGGTGCACTGGCCGGAAGCGATGGTTACCTTTGACGTGACAAACGGCGTGCTTTTTTCCGCAGATGCGTTTGGCTCCTTTATCGCGCTGGATGGCAAGCTGTTTGCTGATGAAGTGGATTTTGACCGGGATTGGATCGATGAAGCGCGCCGTTATCTGGTCAATATTGTTGGAAAATATGGCCCGCATATCCAGCTGCTGCTCAAAAAAGCGGGAGGCATTTTGGATCAGATTCGATATATCTGTCCGCTCCATGGTCCGGTATGGCGTGATAATTTGGGTTATTTTGTGGAAAAATATGATAAGTGGAGCCGTTATGAGCCGGAGGAAACAGGCGTGATGATTGCCTATGCTTCGATGTACGGCAATACGGAATCGGCCGCTCAGGCTCTGGCCAGCAAGCTCTGCGAGAAAGGCTGCGCCAATGTCAAGGTATACGATGTCTCCAATACGCACGTTTCGTATCTGATTTCGGAGGCTTTTAAATACAGCCATATTGTGCTGGCTTCTGTCACGTATAACCTGGGCATCTATCCGGTTATGCACAATTTTCTGATGGATATGAAGGCTTTGAATATGCAGAACCGAACCTTTGCTTTGATTGAAAACGGTTCCTGGGCCTGCAAGTCCGGAGATTTGATGCAGAAATATATTGACGAGGAATTAAAAAACATGACGGTGCTCAATGAAAGGCTGAGCCTTGCATCCGCTATGGGAGCCGATAAAAATATCGAACTGGAGGCTTTGGCGGACGCCATTATCGATTCGATAAAAGCGTAGTCGATTGCCGCACCGCGGCAATACGTTGAACCGAATGCTATCGCCCTGCATATATAATCATGAAGGAGATGTTATATATGCAGGGAATTTTATACGCATTTTTAGGGACGTTATTTACATTTGGAATTACTGCGTTTGGAGCGTTAAACGTATTTGTGGTACGTAAGAGCAAGGATCATACGATGGAGTCGCTGACCTTGGGATTTGCAGGCGGCGTAATGGTCGCGGCTTCGATCTGGTCCTTGCTGATTCCCGGGATGGAACGCGCAAAAGAGCTGGGACAGGTAAGCTGGCTTGTTATGACCGTGGGATTTTTGGCGGGCGTGGGTTTCCTGTTGGCCGCAGATAAGCTGATTCAGAGAAAATTGGCCCTCAAAGAGAAAAAAAGCGCCCTGATGCTTGTCATTGCCATTACCGCCCATAATATTCCGGAGGGCATGGCTGTGGGACTGGCGTTTGCACTGGCTGCGGCGCAGCCGGGAGACGAAGCGCTTTGGTCGGGCGCCGTGGCGTTGACGGTTGGAATTGGAATTCAGAATTATCCGGAAGGGATGGCTGTGGCGCTGCCGCTTATCCGGGAAGGGACGCCAAAACCCCGGGCATTTTTGACCGGGGCGATGTCGGCGTTTGTAGAGCCGGTATTTGGCGTGCTTGCGGCTTTTTTGGCTGGCCGCGCATTGGCCTGTATGCCGTTGCTTTTGGCTATGGCGGCAGGCGCTATGATCTACGTGGTGGTGCAGGAATTGATTCCCGAAGCGCATTTAGACGATGAGGATAAATCCGGTACGCTTGGATTTATCGTCGGCTTTATTGTGATGATGATTTTGGATGTTGCTTTGTAATCGGGATCCAAACCTCGTATTGGGTATCCTGTGGATCCGGGTTTAGATAAACTTCGATATCCGGAGCGTTTGCATATTCATAGCCGGACGTAGGCAGCCATTCCGTTACAATACGTCGTTCCAGCTCCTGAATCGATTGACCGGTTCCGCTTCCGGAAAAAATGGCCCAGGTAGCGGCCGGTACCATATATGTTTCAAATTCCGGACTGCTTTTTGAGGTGGAAACGGCAATATAATAGCGCCATGGCTGCGCGTCATTGCAGGCGCTGACTCCCAAAACGCCCATGGGCGGCGTATCCATGAGGCCAATCAGTTTTTGCAGGGTTCCGTTTGCGGTGATTTCTTTCCATTTTGACGGTATAACGGCGAAATTTTTTTCGATGTCTTTGTCTAACGGTACGGATACGCCGACAATGCGAAACGCTTCTTTGGATTCTATCCGATAATTCATTTCTTCCACTCCTTTGACTGTCATGCTCAATGTGATGGGAGGGAACGATTTGATGGGAACGCCTTCATTGCGAACAGCGGATGGGGGCGCTCCATGTATGGATTGAAAGGCCCGGTTAAACGCAGTTGGGGAAGCGTATCCATATTTGGCTGCAATGTCGATAATCTTGCTGTCGGCGTCCTGCAAATCCAAGGCCGCCAGCGACATCCTTCTCCTGCGGATATATTCAGATAATGGGATGCCCGCCATATACGTAAACATTCTTTGAAAATGATAGGCGGAACAGCAGGCAATTTTGCCAAGCCGTTCATAGTCGATCTTGTCTGTCAGATGCTCTTCGATATCTTTTAAAGCTAAGTTGAATCGTTCGATCCATTCCATCTTTGTTCGTCTCCTTCCTGATTCTATTTGATTGTACCAAAGGCCCGTTGCGGTTTCCTCTCTTTTTCTGCACGAAAATGAGAACGAGGTATCTGATTTTTGTGGATGGAAAAAGAAAAGAGACGGCTTCGTTAGGAAGCGTCTCCTTATAAAATCCGCGTTTGGTTAAACGT
This sequence comes from uncultured Lachnospiraceae bacterium, assembly GCA_948438565.1. GTDB lineage: Bacteria > Bacillota > Clostridia > Lachnospirales > Lachnospiraceae > Roseburia_B. The sequence continues at coordinate 3,133 of CAOJLW010000098.1, forward strand.
CATCGCCTGTATTGGTTATGATCAGCGGCCCTGATCCCGGGGCGTTTGTCAGATTTTGGTAAGCGATCAAGCTGTCTGAGGCTGTATCATCCTCCAATTCCTCTTCGCCTTGAGGCGAGGTGACGGAAAGGGAAAGCGCAAGCTGTGTTTCTTCTTTGCCCAGCAGGGATGTGAGATATTTCATATAATCGTCATAGGAAAATATTTCCGTTAAAATATCCCCGGCCAGCGTATTGAGATCCTGATAAGAAACGGATGGATCCTGCCGGAGCGTGCTTTCTGCCGTATAGAAGGTCTGCGTATTCGGAATCGAAACGCCTTCTTCGAGATAACGCGTAATCTTGGCAACATAGTCCTGCGTCTCCGCAAAGGGCGGGATGCCGCCATATTTATCCACATTGTTGCTGCCGGCATTGTAAGCGGCCAGAGCCAGGGAAACATTGCCGTTATACTTGTCTAACATTTGGCGTATGTATTTGGCTCCCCCCATAATATTCTGATAGGGATCGTAGGCGTTGGTGACGCCAAGGCTTGCGGCCGTGGCAGGCATCAGCTGCATTAACCCCTGTGCGCCGCTTCGGCTGGTAGCGTTGGGGTTGAAGTTGGATTCCTGTTTGGTCATTGCTTTTAGTAAATCGACGGATACGCCATATGTCTGGGAAGCTTCGGTATAGATATCCTCTAATTGCTTATCTGTTTTCAGATAAGAAGAAAAATCCACATTGGATGAGGACTGCCTGGTCACGGTATCCGATGCGGATACGGCCGCCCTTAAAGCATCTAAGGCTGAAATATTCGTCATGACAGTGTCAACACTCCTTTGATCAACATACTTTTTGACTGCTATAACATACTTTTGACTGCTATAAAATATTTTTGACTGCTATAACATACTTTTTTACTACTATAACATATTTTTTGAGAAAAAGAAGCCTTTTTACAAAAAAATATTGAATTTTAAAAATGTCTGGTGTAGAGTTAGAAAGTATTGGAAATTCAGGAAAGAAGGGCAGAAGATGAAACAAAGGAGGCGAAGGGGATATGTCCGGGCATTTCGGGCGGCGTTCCCCTATACGATACCGGTATTGACCGGATATTTGTTTATTGGCACGGCGTTTGGCGTGATGTTTCAGGAAAAAGGGTATAATTTCCTGTGGGCAATTTTAATGAGCGTTTTGGTATATGCCGGAAGCGGACAATATCTGGCGGTCAATTTTTTTGCGCCCGGCGTCGGGTTTTTAAATATGATTTTTATGACGTTTATGGTAAATGTGCGTCATATTTTTTATGGCCTTTCTCTGTTGGAGCGTTTTGGCCGTATGGGAAAGAAACGTCTGTATATGATTTTTTCCCTGACAGACGAAACCTATTCTCTGCTATGCATTACAAAAGCGCCCAAGGACGTCCCGGAGGATCAGTTTTTATTTGCCGTGGCCGTATGGGATCATCTGTATTGGATTGCCGGTTCCGCGATTGGCGCAATGGCCGGCGCTTTGATTCCGTTTAACGCAAAAGGGATTGATTTTGCCATGACGGCGTTATTTATTGTTATTTTTGTCGAGCAGTGGCTGGCAGGCGGGAAGCGGATCCCGGCGATGATCGGCGTGGTATCCACGGCTGCGCTGCGAATTTTGTTTGGCGGTGAAAATTTTGTCCTGCCGTCTATGATTTGTATTATGCTGTGCCTGATTTTTGGCAGAAGATATATCGAAGAGGACATAGAAAAGGGGGTGGATGGACATGCCGCTTAGCGTCGGGCATTCTCTATTGATTATTGCCGTAGTATCGGTGACGACATTTGCGACAAGGGCAATTCCGTTTTTATTGTTTCCCAAAGGGAAAGAAATACCGCCGTTAATCCAATATCTCGGGAAAGCGCTTCCGCCGGCGGTCATCGGAATGCTGGTTATTTACTGTCTGAAAGGCGTCAACCTGCTGACCTATCCGTATGCCGCTCCGGAGATAATCGCCGGGACTGTGGTGGTGATTTTGCATATCTGGAAGAGAAATAATCTGTTGAGCATTGGAGTGGGAACCGTACTCTATATGGTATTGATACAACAAGTGTTTGGATAGAGGGCAGACATTCGCCCTCTCTTTTTCGTTTATAGGAAAGACCTTGCCGTTACAGCTCCATACGCATCTCCTAAACGGACAAGCCATTTTCTTGACAATTTATTAACAATGTGGTAATTTTTTGTAGAAATATGCATAAATATATTCTGTCCCATAATATATGCAAAAAAGGAGAGGAGAAGGTATGATTGATTGGATTTCAAGCGTTAACGGCGCGATCAACAGCTTTGTATGGGGCCTTCCCATGCTGGTGCTGTTGGTAGGAACGGGTATCCTGATGACGATGTTGACAAAAGTGTTTCAGATTACCCATATTGGGTATTGGATGAAGCATACGTTGGGCAGCATTTTTACGGATCGGCACATTACAAAACATACGGGTGAAGATGACCAGTCTATTTCGCAGTTTCAGTCCCTGTGTACGGCGTTAGCCGCTACGATTGGCACCGGCAACATCGTCGGTGTGGCGACGGCCTTAATATCCGGCGGCCCCGGGGCGATTTTTTGGATGTGGATCGTCGCGTTTTTTGGAATGATGACGAACTATTCGGAAAATGTGCTGGGTATTTATTACCGCAGGAAAAACGATAAAGGGGAATGGAGCGGAGGCGCAATGTACTATCTGCGGGACGGCTTGGGCAGCAAAACGGGCATGAAGCAGATAGGGGCAGTTCTGGCCGTATTATTTGCCGTATTTTGCCTGTTCGCATCTTTTGGAATTGGAAATATGAGTCAGATCAATTCCATTGCGGGCAATATGAAGGCGGCTTTTGACGTTCCCCCTTTTGTCACTGGCATGGTCTTAATGGTTTTGGCGGCTCTGGTTATTTTGGGCGGCATTAAAAGAATTGCAAGCGTCACAGAAAAGCTGGTTCCGTTTATGGCGATTCTTTATATCGTGGGCGCTCTTACGATTTGCATTGTCAATATCGATCAGTTCGGCGCTGTTTTTGGCGCAATTTTTAAAGGGGCGTTTGCGATGAAAGCCGTAGGCGGCGGCATTGTAGGATCCGGTGTGAAGCTGGCTGTCACCTGGGGTATGAAACGAGGCGTATTCTCCAATGAGGCGGGACTTGGTTCTTCGGTTATGGTTCATTCCAGCTCCAATGTCAAAGAGCCGGTTCGGCAGGGGATGTGGGGAATATTTGAAGTGTTTGCAGATACGATCGTAGTCTGTACGTTGACGGCGTTTTCCGTATTGTCGTCCGGTCTGGTGGATTTAGAGACGGGAAAGGTGTTGAGCAGTTCGCCGGATTCGGCGTTGGTGGGCGAGGCTTTTTCGACGATATTTGGAAAAGCCGGGCCGGCGTTTATTGCGGTTGCAATTTTATTGTTTGCGTTTTCCACGGTGCTTGGGTGGAGTCATTATGGATCCAAGGCTTTTGAATATTTGTTTGGCGCAAAAGCTACGACCGTCTATCGCGTGATATTTATTGTCTTTATCCTAGGCGGAGCGACTATGAGCTTGGATTTAGCCTGGGATTTATCCGATACGTTTAACGGACTGATGGCGATTCCAAACTTAATCGGCGTTCTGGCTCTGTCGCCGATTGTGGCTAAAATTACAAAAAATTATATCAATCGAAAAATCAAGGGCAAACAGGAAGAACCCATGCTTTCGGCATTTCCGGATATTCAAAGGATGCAGGCGCGGAGACTGGATGCAAGCGATTGATGGGAGGGATATCTGCCCAATGCAGTGTCTGATGCCGTATGATGGCGGAGCGTTGATAAGCGCTCCGCTTTTGTTATTTCACAGGAAAGACCTTTCTGCTATAAAGCATGAAAGTATTTGACTTTCCTATGAAACAAAAACCCTCCGGGAGGATGCGTACATCTTTTTATGTTTTGCTTGACAGATGCAAGAAAAAGTCCTATAGTATCCCTATCTAGTACTACTATTAGAAGGTGAATGCATGGATACAAACCAATTGATTGAAGGCTTGATGTGTTTTGGAATGACAAGGCAGGAGGCGACGGTGTATCTGTGCCTGGCGCGGAATGGTGAATTGACCGGTTATGAAGCGGCCAAGCAGACGGCTATTTCCCGTTCCAATGTCTATAATGCATTGGCTGGCCTTGCGGATAAAGGAGCGGCTTATACGCGTGAGGGCACGGCAGTCCGTTATCATGCGGTGGACATAGGGGAATTTTGCGCCAATAAGATACGCGCTTTAGAAGAGGTCAGGCTGGGGCTGGTCGCCGCTATGCCGAAACCACAGACAGAACCGGAAGGTTATTTGACTATTAACGGAGAGGAGCATATCCGTGATAAAGTCAAAAATATGATCACGGCCTCCAAAGAGCGCGTCTATCTTTCTATGGCGGGGCGTTTTGTCCGGATATTTGAACAGGAAATTAAAAAAGCGGTGGACGCCGGGAAAAAAGTAGCGCTTTTAACAGACGTTCCGGTGGCAATCGAAGGGGTTCTGTTTTATCAAACTGAGGACAAGGCTTGGCAGATTGGCGTGATCACCGATTCGGCCAACGTGCTTACCGGGGAAATGGGCAAAGGTGAAGCAAGCTGCGCGCTCTATTCCGGCCAGCCGAATTTTGTGCAGGTGTTTAAGGATTCCATGCGCAACGAAATAAAATTAATACAACTTTTGAAGGGAGAATCATAATATGAGAAAAGAACCATTTGTGTCCCAGGAGAAATTGCAGGAAATTGCAAAAACCTATCCGACGCCATTTTATTTATATGACGAAAAGGGCATTCGAGAAAATGCGCAGGCAGTGCGGGAAGCGTTTGCATGGAATCCGGGATTTCGGGAATATTTTGCCGTCAAAGCGACGCCGAATCCGTTTTTGCTTCGGATTTTAAAAGAATACGGCTGCGGCTGCGACTGCTCTTCTATGACGGAGCTGATGCTGGCGGATGCAGCCGGATTTTCGAGAGAAGAGATTATGTTTTCTTCCAACGATACGCCTGCGGAAGAATTTGTATTTGCGGACAAGCTGAATGCGATCATTAATTTAGACGATTTTACGCATATTGATTTTCTCGAAAAAACCATTGGCAGGATTCCGGAGACGATTAGCTGCCGTTTTAATCCGGGCGGCGTCTTTAAAATC
>CAOJLW010000099.1 GCA_948438565.1 uncultured Lachnospiraceae bacterium
TCATGGAAATTGGTTCTCTCGTCACAGCAAGAAGCACAGATTTTAATTTGTCGAATACGGACACACCTTCCGACGGCGTCATAATCGGGCATGGCCTGATTGACGGCAATCTTGTATTTGTATACAGCCAGGATGCCTCCGTATTGAATGGAACAATCGGTGAGATGCACGCCAGGAAAATTGCTTCTGTGTATGACATGGCCATGAAGATGGGCGCGCCGGTGATTGGACTTTTGGATTGCGCAGGCATTCGCTTGCAGGAATCGGTAGACGCTTTGGACGGCCTGGGGCGGATTTTTGCAAAAGAGGCCGCGGCGTCCGGAGTGGTTCCTCAGATTTCAGCAGTATTTGGATCTTGCGGCGGCGGCCTTGCCGCAGTGTCTGCAATGAGCGATTTTACATTTATGGAGACAAAAGGCAAACTGTTTGTCAATTCTCCAAATGCCATTGCAGGTAACCGCATTGAAAAATGCGATACGTCCGCGGCGGATTTCCAGGCTAAAGAGACAGGCTGTGTAGACGGGGTCGGCACAGAGGACGAAGTTTTAGAGTCCATCCGCACGTTAGTTTGTATGCTGCCAGGCAACAGCGGCATGGGCGGCCTGAGCGAGGAGTGCCAGGATGACTTAAACCGTGCTTGTGAAAACTTAAGCGCGGTAAAAGGCGATCCGCGTTATATATTGAGTGAAGTTGCGGACGATCGTCTGTTCTTTGAGACTAAAAAGGATTTTGCAAAAGAGATGGTGACCGGTTTTATCCGTTTAAATGGGACAACCATAGGAGCCGTTGCCAATTGTACCGAAGTATACGATGAAGAGGGCAAAAAAGCCGAAGAATTTGCCAATGTATTAAGCGCAAGGGGTTGCAATAAGGCGGCTGAATTTATCAATTTTTGCGACGCGTTCAGCATACCTGTGGTCTCTTTGACCAATGTCAAAGGCTATAAAGCCAATACCTGTTCTGAGAAAAATATGGCGAAAGCAGTGGCGCGTTTGACCTATGCCTTTTCTTCCGCAAACGTGCCGAAAGTAAACGTAATCATCGGAGAAGCATACGGCAGCGCATACGTAGCGATGAATTCCAAATCCATCGGCGCAGATTTGGTATACGCATGGCCGGACGCCAAAGTTGGCATGATGGACGCCAAGCTGGCCGCCAAGATTATGTATGCGGACGCCGGCGCGGATGTTGTCAGCGAGAAAGCCAAAGAGTACGATGCATTGCAGTCCGGCGTGCAGGCAGCAGCAAAAAGAGGTTATGTGGATTTGATCATGGAACCTGAGGCTACCAGACAGTACTTGGTGGCGGCATTTGAAATGCTTTATACCAAGGGTATTACGGATTCTCTGAAAAAACATGGTACAAAATAAATAGAAAGGTGAAGTTTTCATGAAGAAAAAAATATTTCTGATTGCCGCCATGTGCTTCATGCTTTTAGGCCTGGCAGCATGTTCACAAACGGATCCTACAACAGTTGATTACAACGGATATTCTTACGATGACTTAAAGTCAAGCTGTCAAGGGACAGTACAGACCTTAGTGTATATGTCAGAAGAAGATAAATCCTATTATCTTCAGTCCGGCACAGAGACAATTGTCAATCTAATCAATAGATGGGATGAGGCTGTTGCAGAATATGGTTCTTTTGTGGATTTTGGTGAGTTCGAGATTACAAAATCCGGCAAGACGTTAACTGCGGCGCAGACGCTTCAAATGGAAAATCGTGATATGGTTCTTACGTATGTGTATACATATCACTCCATGGAAGTGGAGGATATTACAGTTGACGGCGTTTATTCCACGCAGGAGAAAATGTCAACTGCGCTTATGAATACGATTATGGGTATTTTGGTCGTATTTGGCGTATTGGTTATAATTTGTTTATTGATCTGCTGCTTTAATATTTTCCCGTATCTTGAGAAAAAGAAAGCAGCCAAGGCCGCATCAGCGTCACCGCAGGCGCCTGTTAGCGCAGCGCCGCAGCCGGCGGCAGCGCAGGAAGCGCCGCAGGCAGACGACGGCGAGCTGGTAGCGGTGATTGCAGCGGCAATTGCAGCATCGGAAGGAACTGCCGTAGACGGCTTTGTAGTCCGTTCTATCCGCAGGAGATAAGTTAAAATTAAAATCAGGAGGATATTTGAAATGAAAAATTATACAATTACCGTGAATGGAAATGTTTATGATGTTACCGTAGAAGAAGGAGCAGGCACAGGCGCAGCTCCGGCGCCAAGAAGGATGGCGGCTCCGGCGCCGAAAGCGGCTCCAGCGGCAGCCCCGGCTCCAGCGGCAGGCGGAGCAGGCAGCGTTCGGATCGAAGCAAAAGCAGCCGGAAAAGTATTTAAAATCGAAGCGGGCGTTGGAACCGCAGTGAAAAAGGGCGATACAGTTTTAATCCTTGAAATTATGAAGATGGAGACGCCTGTTGTAGCAACGGAAGACGGCACAGTTGCAAGTATTGATGTTGCTGTGGGCGATGCCGTAGAATCCGGGGCATTATTAGCGACATTAAACAATTAATCGGGAGGTTGAACGACTATGTTGTCATATATTGGCGAGACAATGGGGAACCTCATGCATCAGACGGCGTTTTTAAATCTGACATGGGGCAATTACCTCATGATTGCAGTTGCCTGTCTCTTTTTGTACCTGGCAATTGCCAAAGGCTATGAACCGTTATTGTTAGTTCCGATTGCGTTCGGTATGCTTCTGGTTAATATTTATCCGGATATTATCGCAAGCCCGGAAGAGACGAGCAACGGTATCGGCGGCCTGCTTCACTATTTTTATCTGATGGACGAATGGTCCATTTTGCCTTCCCTGATTTTCCTGGGAGTAGGCGCAATGACCGACTTTGGGCCTTTGATTGCGAATCCGGTCAGCTTCCTTTTGGGCGCTGCGGCGCAGTTTGGTATTTTCGGCGCGTACCTGCTTGCGATCTTGATGGGATTTAACGATAAAGCGGCGGCGGCAGTATCTATTATTGGCGGCGCGGACGGCCCGACCTCCATCTTTTTGGCGGGTAAACTGGGACAGACCGGACTGATGGGGCCGATTGCGGTAGCCGCGTATTCCTATATGGCGTTAGTTCCGATTATCCAGCCTCCGGTTATGAAGGCTTTGACGACCAAGAAAGAACGCGCCATTAAAATGGAAAACTTAAGGCCGGTATCCAAACTGGAAAAGATTTTATTTCCGATTATCGTTACGATTGTCGTATGTATGATTTTGCCTACGACGGCTCCACTGGTAGGTATGCTGATGTTAGGAAACCTGTTCCGTGAATCCGGCGTTGTCCGTCAGCTTCAGGAAACGGCTTCGAATGCATTGATGTACATCGTAGTTATTTTACTGGGCACTTCGGTAGGCGCGACGACAAGCGCGGAAGCGTTTTTAAACATAAGCACAATTAAAATCGTGATACTTGGACTTGTTGCATTCGTATTTGGCACTGCAGCCGGAACCTTATTCGGGAAATTGTTATGTGTCCTGACCAAAGGCAAGATCAATCCTCTGATTGGTTCCGCGGGCGTTTCTGCGGTTCCGATGGCTGCCCGTGTGTCGCAAAAAGTCGGCGCTGAAGAAGATCCGACCAACTTCCTGCTGATGCACGCAATGGGACCAAACGTTGCCGGCGTTATCGGTACTGCTGTTGCAGCCGGTGTATTTATGGCAATCTTTGGTATTTAACCGATTTCTGTTATATAGCCACAAATCAAATTAGGAGGATAGAAGAATCATGGCAAAAGCAACAAAAAAACCGTTAAAGATTACAGAAACAATTTTACGTGACGCGCATCAGTCCCTGATCGCAACCAGGATGACGACAGAGCAGATGCTGCCGATTATTGATAAAATGGACCAGGTTGGTTTCCATGCGGTAGAGTGCTGGGGCGGAGCAACGTTTGACGCTTCCCTGCGTTTCTTAAAAGAGGATCCGTGGGACAGGCTCCGCAAATTAAGGGCAGGCTTTAAGAAAACAAAATTGCAGATGCTGTTCCGTGGGCAGAATATTTTAGGATATCGTCCCTATGCGGATGACGTAGTGGAATATTTTGTACAGAAATCGATTGCAAACGGTATTGATATTATCCGTATTTTTGACTGCTTAAACGATCTCCGTAACTTGCAGACGGCAGTTACCGCCTGCAACAAAGAAAAAGGTCATGCGCAGGTTGCATTGTCTTATACGTTGGGCGACGCCTATACGTTGAAATATTGGACGGATATTGCCAAGAGAATTGAGGATATGGGCGCTAATTCCATCTGTATCAAGGATATGGCGGGATTATTGGTGCCGACGCAGGCCACGGAGCTGGTACAGGCCTTAAAGAAAGCAACTTCTCTGCCGATCGAGCTGCATACGCATTATACGTCCGGCGTTGCTTCCATGACTTATATGAAAGCCGTAGAAGCGGGATGTGATATTATCGATACGGCTGTTTCACCGTTCGCTCTGGGTACGAGCCAGCCGGCAACGGAGGTTATGGTAGAAGCGTTTAAAGGAACGGAATACGATACTGGCTTGGATCAGAACGCTCTGGCTGAGATTGCGGATTATTTCCGTCCGTTGCGTGAGGAAGCATTGGAAAGCGGTCTGATGAATCCGAAGGTTTTGGGCGTCAATATCAAGACGTTATTATACCAGGTTCCGGGCGGTATGCTCTCCAATATGGTTTCTCAGCTGAAAGAGCAGAATGCGGAAGACAAATATGAAGAAGTGTTAAAAGAGATTCCAAGGGTTCGTAAAGACCTTGGCGAACCGCCTTTGGTAACGCCGTCGTCTCAGATTGTCGGCACGCAGGCTGTATTTAACGTACTGATGGGCGAACGCTATAAAGTGGCGACGAAAGAAACAAAGGACGTATTGCTTGGCAAATATGGTCAGACTGTAAAGCCGTTTAATCCGGAAGTGGTTGATAAGGTGCTTGGAGCAGAAAAGAAGAATGCGATTACATGCAGGTATGCGGATCTATTGGAGCCGGAGCTTCATAAGATTGAAGCGGAGATGAAGCAGTGGAAGCAGCAGGATGAGGACGTTTTGTCCTATGCGTTGTTCCCGCAGGTGGCTACGGAATTCTTTAAATACCGTGAAGCGCAGCAGAAAGGCGTAGACGCATCCGTTGCCGATACCAAGAACGGAGCTTATCCGGTATAGGATTTGCAATGGATGTATTAATCAAGAAGAGGGGATTGTATCCAAAATGGATGCAATCCCCTCTTGCTTTCTAGCTATATTATAGCACAAAAAAGGCAAATTTTCAAGGCTTGTAAATGGATGGGGCAAAGCCTATAATCAGTGAATAGTTCTTGGCGCAGAATGGGTGTTTTATGCAAGGAGGTATGCTATGCGGGAGAAAAACTGGATGGAACTGATGTCAAAACAAACACAGATAAAACAGATTCTGGATACGGTTGCCTATACGGAACGTTTTGGACTGACGCTAAGTCAAAAGGAAGCGGAGCTTTTGGCGGAGGAAAGAACGTTGGCGCTTAAAAAAGAGCGCAGAGTGGAATTTGGGCAAGGCATACTTCCGCAGATAATCTATGCGTTTTGTGATTCTGCATATATCGAGCAGGAAAACTATTGTGACGTTCTGGCAGAGCTTCAGGAAATTTTTTATATGTACAAAAATGAAATGTTGGATGAAATTACCGACGACGAGCTGCTGGAGTTTATGAAAGAACAGTTTGAAGGCGTTTGTTTTGGGGATTTGGATTATTTAAAAGGGACGTGTCTGGATATTTTTGCGCAGGCGGTTCGCGCCGGCTATACCGGTTATCGGAAATCCGGAGGACAGGATGAATTTGGACAGTTTGACATTGTAAGGCGCTGGGACAAAAAGCTTTATCTGGAAACATTACAGGAATTATGCTGGAGGTGACGAGAATGGGACAAACATATGATCAGACGCAGGATTTGCTTGCAATTGTATCCGAGCTGGCCCAGCAGTATTTGGGGGGTGAGCATACCTCTATGACCTATGAGCAGGCGCAGGCTTTGATGGATGCGGTCTTATATTGTATCCGCGCATATGAAACCTCCGCCAGCAATGCGTTGGAAACGGCATATCCTGATCCCAAAATTGCGTATGCGTTGGGCAGACAGGCGGTGATTGACCGTTTCCAAATGTTACAGGAAAAATATGTCGGCCTTATAACAGACTTTGAAGATTATGGTCTGGAATGCTTAAAGGAGACGATTCATGACGCAATTCCAGCTTTTTTTGAAAAATATGACATCCAATACGCTCCACAGGAGACAATTATAACCTTGGATTATCCGCTGTTGAACAATATACAGGAGCTTTCCGGCGTCGATGCCGTTTTGGAATATGTCCGATGCATTGCCAGCGAGCAGCGGTTTTTAAAAAAATTTGATACGTCTTATGTGATGGAAATCCTGCGGACATACCACAATGAATATGAATCTCTGATGGAAAATATTTGTGGCATTGTCCTGCAAAATACCATCGGTCATATGGTTTTGCGTCAGCCGTTGCATGAAAAGGGTTTTGGCGGAGAAGAATATCAAAGGATAGAACAGTTTTTTGAGGAAAGATCCGATTCAGAAACAGAGCAATGTTTGCAGGAGCTGCTGGCACAGTGGATCGAAGGTTATTTTGGCAACGACCGGGAACTTTTTTCTTATCTTTGTTGCGGTCTTACCGATATCGCCGTGAGAATCCGCAATCATACGAAACACCATAACCTGGAATCTGTTTTTTTACTTTAAATCTTAAAACATTCTTAGGAAAACATTCCATATTCTGATGTTTTTGTGTGTTACAATACAATGGAACATTTAACTTGGATCAAATGGGAGGACAGGATATGCACAACAGGAACAAAGGACAGATGGTTACGACAGTCTTATTTGGAGTCTATCTGGCCGTGTTGACCTGGATTATTGTATTTAAGTTTTCTTTTCGTATCGACAGCCTACCCACATTGCGTGGGATTAATCTGATACCGTTTGCTGGATCTGTGGTGGTCAACGACAAAATTTATGTGGAAGAAATTTTTCAAAATATGGTGGCCTTTATTCCGGTGGGCGTATATATCGGTATGCTGAAACCGGAATGGGCGTTTTGGAAAAAAGCGGCCGTTCCGGCAGGCGTCAGTTTGCTGTTTGAAACGGCGCAATATATGTTTGCCATCGGAGCGACGGATATCACGGATTTGCTCAGCAACTCGCTTGGAGGCGTCGTTGGGATTTTGGTTTCTATGATATTTCAAAAGATCTTCCGGGAAAAAGCCAACCGGATTTTGAACGCAGCCGCTTTGATTGGGACAGTTTGTATGGGGATTCTTTTGTTAGCATTGATTTATGCGAATTGGTGATCAACCAATTCCTTCCGAAAAAGGCATAGAAAATCCCTTGTTTCTTCTCATAGAATTTGTTATTATGAGAAAGCGGAATTTTTCCGTATCAAAATTGGAAGGGAACAATCCGTCATATACGGATCGGTAAGCAGGGCATGGGTAATACAAACGATTTGAGCAGCCGGATCAATCGGAACTATGGCAGTATGAGCAAAGGTCAAAAATTATTGGCGACTTATATTACGGATAATTATGACAAAGCTGTTTTTTTGACGGCCGCAAAGCTGGGGGATGCAGTAGGCGTCAGCGAGTCTACGGTCGTTCGCTTTGCGGTAAGTCTTGGATATAAGGGATATCCACAGTTTCAGCGGGCTTTAGAAGAGTTGGTGCGCAATAAATTAAATTCCATGCAGCGGATGGAAGTGACTTATGGCCGTATCAGCCAGCCGCAGATTCTGGAAACGGTACTGCAATCGGATACGGAAAATATCCAGAATACCTTAGAGAAAATAGATGCAAATGCTTTTGAATTGGCTGTGGATGCGATTTTAAACGCGAGGGCGATTTATGTCATCGGTATCCGCAGCTGCGCTCCTTTGGCCAGTTTTCTGGCCTTTTATTTGAACTTGATGTTTGAACGCGTGCATCTTTTAAATACCAACAACGCTACGGAAGTGTTTGAACAGATGGTCAGGATTGGAAGCGAGGATTTGATCATTGGCATTAGCTTTCCAAGGTATTCGATGTGTACGTTAAAAGCAATGGAATTTGCCAATAACCGCAATGCTAAGGTGATTACCGT
>CAOJLW010000100.1 GCA_948438565.1 uncultured Lachnospiraceae bacterium
TGCCACTTGTGAGTAGCGTGGCGTAAAGCGCCCTCTTATGTTCCTGTAAATATCGCTTGTGTCGCTGCCCCCATAAACCGATAGGCTTGTATTCTTTTTCGGTTGGTAAAGTAAGACAAGGAATATAATAATCTCCTTGTAGTTCATACCAAAGACCATTGCTTTCATCATAAATGTACTTATCCATTAAAAAATCCTCCGTTATAATATATTCGCACATACATCACATTTCCCCGATTGCCACACTTTGTTATATCTTGTTATGAGATTTTCTTGCCCTTGATTTTGCCCTTATAAGCAGTCAGGGAAAGAGTAAACTTGTGTGAAATCATATAAAGGGATAAGGCGAACACATTGCGATAAATCCTTTATTTTCAAGGCTTTTGGAGGATTTTATTGATAACCTATGGAGAGCAATAATCACTCATAATTTTATGGTTTTCAAATTCCAGTTTTGTCAGTGAGCGGGCTTCCAGAAAATGATGCCGCTCTATACGCAGGCAATGGATCTGCTCTTCAAACTAAAGGTTTGCCGTCTGCCTCATTTGCGGAAATATCCGCTCGAAATTGTACGGTAAACTCAAAAAGAAAACAGTTTGTCTGCTTATGGAACTCCCTGTCCCATAAATCCCAATATTTCCGAAATCTCTAGCATAAACTATCTGTAATCCATATGAAAAATCTCTCTGGATTTCTGGAAAACGAAAGATTTTCACATTATCGTGATAACGGCTATCATACACGGCATCCTTCCCCACACGACGCTATACCTCACATTTTCATATCCTGCATTCTTAAAAAACTCTTGATATGTATCCATATCAAACTGACGCTTAAAATCAACTTCCACAAATTCCAGCAGACGCACGGCTTTTCGATTCCTTCCGCCGACATCGTTGATATAAGTTGGGAGAATCAACTTGCCGCCTTTTTACATACCCGCTCCAATTCCTTGAGCGCGGCATACGGTTCTTCCAGTAAAGGCATCACATTTCCCGCAACTACTTTGTCAAACCTGTTATCCCGGCCATTCAAATCATTGCGCCTAACTCATCTTGGACAAAATATCCCTTGGCTGCATTTTGAACACCATCACGGAGGATACCCCGGTAGACAACAAAATTAACAGCGCTCCAAACCCGGCGATCTCAGCCAGCTCCAGCACGCCAATCCGAATTTCCAGATCGGCGGACACCTGCTCTTCGGTTTCGCTGTTTTCTACAAAAGAGGATTCAATCATCTGTCCGGTCAGGCCGGAAGCCACGATTGAAATCACCCAGGCCAACAGGAAAGCAGCGACGGCAATCTGTATATTCTCCAGAAGATGCTGCTTTATAATCCCTGTTTTGCGGATGCCAATCGAAAGGTAAACGCCAATTTCGTGCACCCGTTCCCTCATCCATAAAAACAGGATTAAGGACAGCATAACCGCGCTGACTGCGGCAATCACAGAAACCATCATGGTCACCAAGCCGGCCAAACGCTCCAAAGGAGCTGCGGAATCCTCATAGGTTTTATTATTCTTGGCAACGGCATATTCCTCCCAATTGTAGTCGTCCCATGTCATCATATTTCCCATAATAGAATCCAACTCCTTGGGATTTTCCACAAAGAAAGCTGCTCCGAGCGTATAGACGTCTGTGGCGCCCCCTCCGGCTTCTCCGTATACTTCCCGGATAAACGCCGTATCGGTAAAAATAAAATTCTCCTCTATATCGCACTCGGCGGTATCTACGCTGGCAATGGTCTGCGGAATGTCTATCGTATAAATGCCAACCACCTCAAGCGAATGGGAAGTAACCGACTCCTTCTGCTCATCCAACAGACGTTCTTCATGAAACCTGACGGTAACCGTGTCCCCGACCGATAGATGGTTCATTTCCGCCAGAGCGTCTGAAATCATCGCTTTCCCGGAATCGCCTGGAGCAATATGCCGCCCTTCCGTCAGAATATAGTATTCCAGCATAAAATATTCATTCAGGCTGCTGTCCGTATTCCCCAAAAATCTGGTAAGCTTTGCCTTCTCGTCGCCCTCTCCGGTAAAACGGCCCGGCATCAAATCGAAATCCTCCGCCTTAAAATACTGTATATCCGTGCCGTTAAAAGCCTTGATTCCTCCGGCATCCATAACTTTTTGCACCAATGTATCGTCAATTCTTCCAATCTTCCCCTGGGAAAAATCCATTTCAATTTTAAAATAGCCGCCCATCCGCTCACGCAGATCCTGTATAGACGCGTTTGACGCGTTGCCAACGGAAACGCACAGCAAAACCAGAGTGGAGATAAACGTCAGAATTGTAAATAATATCATTGTTTTTTTCTTGTTTCGCGTCAAATACAAAGACGCGCGCCGCCATACCCCCATCGTATCCCCCCTCTGTCTTAAACCTCCACCTGATTTAATTTCCCATACTTCATCTCAAATACCACGTCCGCCTGTTTGGCCACTTCATTGGAATGGGATACAATAATCACGCATTTGCCATACTCCTTTGCCGTTTCCTGAAACGTTCTGGTAATCTCTTTTGCCATATCTTCATCCAGGTTTCCGGTCGGCTCATCCGCCAAAATTACGGGATTTCCAGAAGCCAGCGCCCTGGCAATCGCCACACGCTGCTGCTGACCGCCGGAAAGCTGTAAAACATTCCGCTTTGCTTCATCCCGGGAAAGACCCAGCTTTTCTAAAACCGGCAGCGCCTCCTGTCTGGCCGTTAGCTCTACGTTTTCCATCGGCGTCATATAATCGATCAAATTATAATTCTGGAACACAAAAGAAATGTGATTGCGTCTATGCTCCTCCAACCCCTTTTTTTGAAGTTCTTTCCCCTCAAATAAAATCTGTCCTTCTTTCGGGATATCCAACCCGCCTAACAACGAAAGCAGAGTGGTCTTTCCACAGCCGGAAGGACCGAGAATTACGTACATTTTCCCGCTTTCAAAACTTTCACTGATACCGTCCAAAACCATCCTGTCCTTACTGTAATAGTACGAAACATTCTTGACTTCCAATACGCCCATTCTTTCTCCTCCTTTATTATGATACCGAGTATGCCGTCGCCAACTGCCTCAGCGCGTGTTTTTGTCCCCCTACCCCCATATTTATTTTCATGATAGCATCCAGGAAACGCCTTGTCAAACCTTTTCAATGGGTGTATAATTATTCCAGCTTATACAAATTTCAAAACAGGAGGACAATCCCATGAACAACTTAATTTTAGAAGTAGCAGATCAAATCGCAACCTTAAAAATCAGCCGTCCGGAAGCATTAAACGCGCTCAATTCCGAAACGCTTGACGAATTAAATGCAGCCTTAACTGAAATTGAAGGCAGAGACGATATTAAAGTTGTCATTTTAACCGGCGGCCCGGACAAAAAAGGCAACGAATTCAAATCCTTTGTCGCCGGAGCCGACATTGCAGAAATGGTAAACTTCTCCGCTGCGGAAGCGCGGGCATTTGGCATGAAAGCCTCTGTGCCATTCTTTAAATTGATGAACATGAGGCAGGTTACGATTGCGGCAGTAAACGGCTTTGCCCTGGGCGGCGGCTGTGAGATTTCTATGTCATGCGATATCCGCATCGCTTCCGACAACGCTCTGTTCGGCCAGCCGGAATGCGGCCTTGGCATCATCCCAGGATTTGGCGGTACGCAGAGACTTGCGCGCTTAGTCGGCATGGGACGCGCCAAAGAAATGATCTTTACCTGCGACAATATCAACGCAGAAGAAGCCTATCGCATCGGACTGGTCAACAAAGTGGTTGCCAAAGAAGATCTGATGCCTACCGCTATGGCAATGGCCAAAAAAATCATCTCCAAAGGCAGCTATGCCGTATCGATCGCCAAAGCAGCGATTAACAACGGCTACGATATGGATATTCAGAACGCAGTGGAAATGGAAGCTAACCTGTTTGGCATCACCTGCTCCACACACGACAAAACCGAAGGCATGGGCGCATTCCTCGAAAAACGCGCTGCCAACTTAACGGATTTCTAAAACCGGCTTATGACTAAAACAATTGGATTTATTGGCTGCGGCAATATGGGGCAAGCTATGATCAACGGGATTTTACGTTCCGGTTTATGCACCCCACAGCAAATTGCAGCCAGCGCACATACGCAGGCCACGTTAGACCGTCTGTCGGATTTATACGGCATCCAGACTTCCTTAAACAATCCCGCAATCGCCCGGATGTCCGATATTATTTTCCTGGCCGTAAAACCATATAAGTATCAGGAAATTATCCGGGAAATTCGTGATTTTGTAGATGAGCAAAAACTGATTGTGGCTATTGCCGCAGGCATCAATCATGCCAAACTGGACAGCTTCTTTGACAAACCGGTCAAAATTGTCCGCGCAATGCCCAATACGCCGGCTATGGTTCAGGAAGCCATGTCGGCATTGACGCCCAACAAACGGATCACGCCGGGAGAATTACAGGAAGTGTCCGCTCTATTTGAAAGCTTCGGCAAAACCGAAATTATTTCCGAATCCTTAATGGATACGGTTATCGGCGTCAGCGGCTCTTCCCCCGCTTACATATATATGTTGATAGAAGCTATGGCAGACGCAGCAGTCGCCGATGGAATGCCCCGGGCGCAGGCATATAAATTCGCCGCCCAATCCGTATACGGGGCGGCCAAAATGGTCTTAGAGACCGGAAAGCATCCCGGCGAATTAAAAGACGCCGTATGCTCGCCGGGCGGGACGACGATTGCGGCTGTCGCCAAGCTGGAAGAAGCGGGCCTGCGCAGCGCCGTTATCAGCGCACAGAGATCCTGTGTGGCCAAAGCAAAAGAAATGGGAAACGCCTAACCAAAAAAGTACCGCCCGATAACAAATGATTCGTTATCGGGCGATACTTTTTGGAACTATATCCACTGTCTGTCCTTATATAAATTTCACGGCCGTCCCATAAGCAATGACCTCGGCTGCTCCTTGCATTATAGCGGAAGAAGCATAGCGGACATTGACCACCGCGTCCGCGCCCAGGGATTTGGCTTCGTCTATCATACGATCGGTTGCCAGAGTCCTGGCTTCACTCATCATTTCATTGTATGCCTTTAATTCGCCTCCAACAATTGTCTTAAATCCCTGCGTAATGTCCTTGCCAATATGTTTGCTCTGAATAGTGCTGCCCTTTACCAAACCCAACATTTCCAATTCTTTTCCGGTAATATAATCCGTATTGACTATAATCATCTTTTCTCCGCTCCTTATCGTAATGGCCGTTTCCGACAAAGGTGGATCAAAAGCCACTGTCCGAAACCACTTTTTCTGCTACAACAAAACAATAGTCTTTTTATCCGGATATGTCAAGAGACAAATTCTCAACCACATTATCCCATATGTACATTTACCGTCTGATATGGAATTTGAATGCCGTTTTTCCGGAACTCCTCCACCAGAGCCGCCCGGATATCGCTGCAAGCCTGAAAACTGTCATCCAGATTTTGTGTCCAGACAGTCGTTTTTAAAATAATGCCGTTTTGCGTATAGCCTTTGATAAATACTCGATTCTCTTTTGTATTTAACGTCAGATCATGCTTGATACAAATTTGCTGCATACACTGCATCGCCTTTTCAATATCCGTATCATAGGAAACTTCTATTTCCATAAAATTCCCGATATCCCCGGTATAATTGGTATTTGTAATCACAGCTGAATCCATCACGGAATTGGGAACGATACAGCTTTCTCCGTTAAACTGCTGGATAATCGTATGACGAATCGTAATATCCTTGACCATCCCTTCCGCTATCACGCTGCTGCCCTGCATAACCCTGATTTTCTCATCGACGTTATAGGGTTTCGACGCAGACAAAGAGATGCCGCTGATCACATTGGACAGAGCCTGCTGCGCTGCAAACGTAGCGATCGCAATAAATAGAGAACTGCTTTGTAAAAGCGTCTTACTGATATCCTTGGTAACTTCAAACTGCTGCGCTAGGCTATATGCGACTATCACAACCACAAAGACATTAATCACGCTTTTGGAAAAACGTAAATGGACAGAATTATGCTTTCTGCCCATAAAACGAAACACCAGATTGACAATCCGGTTTATCACCAATTCAGCAAGGACAAACAGGACAATTTTAATGCAAGTATTCATTTTCTTTTCGCTTTCTTCTAAAACAGCCTTGTTTTCTTTACCATCTGAATATATTCACGGTTGTGTTTTGTCCGCGTAAACATATTCAAGATCGACTCTACGGCTTCATCCGATTTGGAACCGTTGAACGCCTTGCGCATAATATCCACAGCCTCCCGCTCCTCCGGATCCAATAACAAATCCTCCCGCCTGGTTCCTGATTTTACAATATCAACCGCCGGAAAAACGCGTTTTTCAGAAAGCTTCCGATCCAATACCAACTCCATATTGCCGGTTCCTTTAAATTCTTCAAAAACAACGTCGTCCATTTTGCTGCCGGTATCCACAAGAGCTGTCGCTAAAATAGTCAAACTGCCGCCCTCCCGCATATTCCGCGCCGCGCCAAAAAAACGCTTGGGCATATGCAGAGCCGCCGGATCGAGACCGCCGGACAACGTCCTGCCGCTTGGCGGAACCGTCAGATTATATGCCCTTGCCAGGCGGGTCATGCTGTCCAGCAAAATCATGACGTCCTTTCGATGTTCCACCAGACGTTTAGCGCGCTCGATAACCATTTCCGATACGCGTTTATGATGCTCCGGCAATTCGTCAAACGTAGAATAAATTACCTCCACATTTTTACCCTCAATGGCTTCTTTGATATCCGTCACTTCCTCCGGACGCTCATCGATCAACAAAATAATCAGATGCATATCCGAATGCGTTGTCGTCACTGATTTTGCAATCTGTTTTAGCAGCGTCGTCTTACCTGCCTTCGGCGGCGACACAATCATCCCACGCTGCCCCTTTCCAATCGGGGAAACCAAATCCACAATCCGCATAGCGACGGATGCGCCCGGACGCTCCAAACGGATCCGTTCATTGGGAAAAATCGGCGTCAAATCCTCAAAATTTTTACGTCGCTGCGCAATACTGGGATGAAAACCATTGATTGTATTGACATACAACAATGCGCTAAATTTTTCCTGCTGCGTCTTGATCCGTGTATTGCCGCTGATAATATCCCCGGTTTTTAAATTAAATTTGCGAATCTGAGACGGAGAAACATAGACGTCCTTCTCCCCCGGCAGATAATTTTCACAGCGGATAAACCCATAGCCATCCGGCATGACCTCTAAAATTCCATTTGCCGTAATCCCGCTGTCCAGTTCGTCCCGCATCGGCGCGTTTGTTGTATCCTGCGCCAAAGCTTTTCCTTCGGACTCGGGTTTTGTTTCCTCTTCGGCCTCTTTTGCTTCTTTGTTCTCTTTTTCCTCTTTTACATCGCCGGCTTCTTTTTTATCCTCCGCCAGCATCACTTCCACCAACTCGCTCTTTTTCAACCCGGATAAATGCTTCAATCCTCTTGCTTTTGCCAGATCCCTCAATACGGTCACTGAAAGGCTTTCATATTTTTCTTTCATATCTTATTAATCTCCTATTCCAAAATCTATATCTTCCTTTATATGGGATTCCTGTCTGATGTGACAAATGACGGTATGTACCATTGATTTTCCTATTATACAACATACACTTAAAAATAGAAAGTCCTTTTTCTTGATTTGTCCTTTTTTTAATGCTATGATAATAATCGCCAGTCATATAAAACCAATTAAATGATTTAAATAAAGGAGCGTTTCAACTATGGACTATGGAGAAAAGGCATTAATTGCCCATCAAAAATGGAACGGAAAATTAGAGACTCATGCAAAGGCTCCGGTCAAAGACCGTGACGCGCTTGCCATCGCCTACACACCGGGCGTTGCAGAACCATGCAAGGCCATTGCCCAAGATCCCGCGGCAGCCTATACCTATACGATCAAAGCCAATACCGTTGCCGTTGTTTCGGACGGAAGCGCCGTCTTAGGCCTTGGCAATATCGGACCATACGCTGCCATGCCTGTCATGGAGGGCAAATGCGTACTGTTTAAAGAGTTCGGCGACGTCAACGCTGTCCCCATCTGCCTGGATACGCAGGA
>CAOJLW010000101.1 GCA_948438565.1 uncultured Lachnospiraceae bacterium
TCTATGTGCAAAAAGAAACGGAAGTGGTGGAGCAGCTCAGCGAACAGATGGCTCCGGTACGTGAATTTGACCGAATGAAGCCGGTGCAAGACGAGGACGGAAATCTGACCGTAGGCTTTGAACCTACGCCGACGCAAACGGTGGATGTGCCTGAAAAAATAGCGAACAATCTGCCGCAGGAGCTTTCCGTAAAAGACGATCAGCACTATGATTTGATTGACGTGTATCATGGCAACGTGACGACGGAAGAATTTGTGGCGCAGATGACCAATGAAGAACTGACTTCAATCGTGCAGGGCGAGGGTATGAGTCCGGCAAATGTCACTCCAGGCGTGGCCAGCGCGTTTGGCGGCGTGAATACCAATAAGGACGGAAATGTGCAGACGTTAACGGAATTGTATGGGATCCCGCGTGCGGCAACGGCCGACGGACCTTCCGGCATTCGGCAGACGGCGGCGGCGACCAGCCTTCCAGGCGGAGCGGCGATTGCCTGTACCTGGAATACAGATTTGGTAGAGCGGCTGTTTCAGTTAGAAGGCCAGGAGATGGTGTTAAATAATATCGATTCTATTTTAGGGCCTGGGATTAATCTGCACCGCAATCCGTTGAACGGACGTAATTTTGAATATTATTCCGAAGATCCGTTAGTGACCGGAAAGATGGCGGCTGCCGTTACCAAAGGGATTCAGAGTGCGGGGGCGACTGTGACGATTAAGCATTTTGCAGCCAACAGCCAGGAAACCAACCGGCATTACGATGATTCCCGCGTATCCGAGCGGGCGCTGCGTCAGTTGTATTTAAAATGCTTTGAAATTCCAGTAAAAGAGGGAAAGGCGCGTTCTCTTATGACAAGCTATAACCCGATCAATGGATTATGGGCGGCGAGCAACTATGATTTGGCGACTGAGATTTTACGGAACGAATGGGGTTATGACGGTATTGTCATGACAGACTGGTGGGCAAGGATGAACCGTGAAATCGGCAATAGCAGCACGACGGCAAGCGGCGTGCAATATCTTGCCTGTATGGTAAAATCGCAAAACGATCTCTATATGGTAACGCCGGACTCTTCCACTACAAGCGCAGGTAATACCAGTACGAAGCTGGATATGGAGGAACGGTTAGAAAACGGTTATATTACAAGGGCGGAATTACAGAGAAGCGCTGTAAATATCTGTAATTATCTTTTGAAATCACAGGCTTTTGCCAGATTGTATGATCTGGATTTTAAACCTTACTATGAAGAGGGAGAAGAATGGTTCGAGGTAGAAAAGAGCGTTTTTGGCAATCCAAGGCTTTCGTCTATTTGTATTGGCGATACGCCAATTGAAAACTTTAATCCCTATGTATTGGAATATCGGGCGGAAGCTTTGGCGGACGCAGTTCCGGCAGTAAGCGCAGAGCCTGTCGATGGGGCGAAAATTACAATTGAGCAGGCGTCGGCAGAGCGTCCGGCAGCGTTAATCCATGTAACAAAAGATGGGGAAGAAACAATTTATCGCGTACTGTTTACCTTACAGGGTGGCGGTGAGCAGGCAGTTGCAGCAGACGATATCAAAGTGAACGGCGTATCCATAGAGGGTTTTGATCCTTCTGTAAAGACCTATGTTATTCCGTTTGATGCAGAAGGGGAACCGCAGGTAACGGCGTCTGCGCCGGAAGGGGTGACGGTGGAAGTTAACTATGATCCACAGACCAAAACCGCAGTGGTTACCTGTAAAAAAGAAGAACAGGAAAGCGTATATACCATTTACTTTGGCAAACGTCCGCAGAGTGATGAATTTGACGGGGAAACGCCGGGCAGCCAGTGGACAATCGAAAGAGAAGATGCAGATCACTGGTCGATGGAGGATGGTTATCTGACGATTCAGACACAGAACGGAAGCATTTACCAGAGTGAAAATGATGTACATAATCAGTTTGTACAAGAGGCGTACGGAGATTGGGAAGCCGTTACCAAGCTGGATTTGGAAAGGCTGCCTTATTCCAATTACCAGAGCCTTGGCATTGTGGCAAAACAGGATGACGATAACTACATCAATCTGAAGGTGGAGTGGAGCAATAATCTGTTAATTGACCTGGCGCAGGAAACAAACGGAACGCGCGTTATTTTGGAAAGCCTTCCTGCTGCGCATTTGGCGAAGTTTACGGATACCGTATATTTCCGTCTGACCAAAAAAGGGGATACTTATTCTGCGGCGGTCAGTCCGGATGGCAAAACGTTTATCCGTATGGGGACAAAAGTAACGGCTCATTACAGCAGGCCATTGTTTGGTCTCTGCGCTGGAAACGGTTCTGTAGCCGATGCGCCGAGTATGGCTGCGAGCTATGATTATGTCAGGTTTACGGACAATCAGCAAAAAGAGCCGTTTACGATTGGGTCAAGCACGAAACTAAAAGTAGCGGAAGTAGAGCCGATTGAAATTACGAATGTTATGAGTCAGGAGGACTGTGCAGACGAAGACGGCGGATTGAATTTTTCAAACTGTAATAAGGGAGAATATGCGGTATACCGCGTAAACGTAGAAAAATCCGGTATCTATCATTTTAAAGCGCGTATGGCTTCCGGCGCTTCGGAAACGGCGCAGGTCAAAGTGATTGTCTATGTCGACGGACAGGAAGCCACCAGTTTTGTGACCAGTGGCACCGGAGGATGGCAAAATTGGGTCGATTCCCAGGTCAACCAAGTAAAATTAACGGCAGGCGTCCATGAATATAAAATTTATTTTGATATGGCAGGCATGAATTTGAACTGGATTCAAATGGATTTGGCCGAAGAGCTTTCGGAGCAGGCGTTGGCCAGCGCCATAGCGGCAGCGGACGCAAAGGATATTTCGGGCTACCCGGCTATTCGGCAGGAAGCGTTCCGGGAGGCGCTTGCGGCTGCCAAAGAAGCGTTAAAGAAAGCGTTGACTCAGGAAGAACTGGACGCCGCAGAAAGGGCATTACAAACGGCCGATCAAAATCTCACCGTGAAAACGCCGGTAACGTCTTTAAGCATAGACGCAGCTTCCCTGTATTTAAACCCGGGTACGAGCGTTGCATTGACTGCTGCGGCAGTCCCGGCGCAACATACGGATACGCTTGTATGGAGCAGCAGTAATCCGCAGGCGGCGGTCGTTGATGAAAACGGCGTCGTATCGGCTCTGGCAGACGGAGAAGCCGTGATTACAATCAGCAATGGAGCAGGCGTGTTTGCATCGGTAAACGTTACGGTGAAAGAATACAATCCGAATGAGAAGCCGGATACTCCGGTAACGCCTTCGGTAAGCTATATCGGGGACGTCAATGCGCTGATCGATCGCACCGTTTTATACATTGGCGGAAATATTCAAAACAAAGCGGCAGTGGATGTGGCTATTCCACAGGGCGCAAAGATTTACCGCGTGGATTACGCCACCACCAATCCAAAGGCCGCCATCGTCAATACGGCGGGAAGGGTAACGGCTTTGGGCAGCGGCGCGGCAGTTATTTCGGCAAAAGTGACGCTGACAAATGGAGAGACAAAGGATTTTGCGTTTTCACTAAGCGTAAAGAAAGCTTATATTAAGAAAGTGAAAATGCCCAAAAGCGTAAAAGTAGGTAAATCTGTTACGCTTAAGGCAAAGGCCTTCGGATCGGATAAGAAGATCGTCTGGAAATTGGCGAAAAAATCCAAGATTGGTAAAATTACAAAAAATGGTAAATTTACCGCATTGAAAAAAGGGACGGTAAAAGTAACTGCCGTTTCCGGTAAAGTGAAAAAGAATTTTAATATTCGGGTGAAATAAGCCAATGCATTTCTCTTGAAGCAAAAAACTTCGTTGTAAAACGAAGTTTTTTGCGTTTGAGGAAAACTTTGGTTGTTCAAATAATTGCGACATAGTATAATGAAAAAGAACAGGAGGGATATCGTGGAATGTGATTATTGTGCATACAATGCGTATGATGAGGAGATGGAAGAGTATTATTGTTCGGTCAATCTGGATGAGGACGATATGGCTCGCTTTATCAGCCATAAATATAAATTTTGTCCTTATTTTAAAAACGGGGATGAATATCAGGTCGTCCGACATCAGATGTAAAGGGAGGGGCTGCTATGGGGATATTTCTGTTGGTCGTAATAGCAGCCGTGCTGCCTTCTTCGATACGAATGGCTGGGAAAAATCCGAAAACGCTGCTGCGCTCTTAGTGTTTTGGTTGTTTCAATCGGGACTGCATAGTATAATAGGGGAGAAAAAGGAGGCGATTGTGTGAAGAGGGTTTTTTTAATCGTGCTCGACGGCGTAGGCGTCGGAGAAATGCCGGATGCGGCGGCATATGGAGATGTGGGCAGCAATACGCTTTTGGCAGCTTCGAGAAGTCCGTATTTTGCCATGCCTAATATGCGAAAGCTGGGTTTGTTTAATATAGACGGCGTGCAAATCGGAGAAAAAGAAATAAAACCGACAGGCTCCTATGCCCGTATGCAGGAATTGTCAAAGGGCAAGGATACGACAATTGGACATTGGGAGATGGCGGGCATTGTATCGGAGTCGCCGTTTCCGACCTATCCAAACGGTTTTCCAAAGTCTGTGATCGAAGCTTTTCAAAAAAAGATCGGACGGGGCGTGCTTTGTAACCGGCCTTATTCTGGGACACAGGTGATTTTGGATTATGGGGAAGAGCATCTGCGTACCGGGGATTTGATTGTCTATACTTCCGCAGATTCTGTTTTTCAGGTGGCGGCGCATGAAAAAATGGTTCCGGTGGAAACTCTGTACGAGTATTGCGCGATGGCGCGGGAGATGTTACAGGGGGAGAACGGCGTGGGGCGCGTGATTGCCAGGCCGTTTACCGGAGAAGCCAAACGGTTTGTCCGGACGAGTCGGCGGCATGATTTTTCACTTCGGCCTCCGCAGCCAAATATGCTGACGCAGCTACAGGCAGCGGGGCATGATGTGATTTCTATTGGAAAAATCGTGGATATTTTTGCAGGCGCGGGCATTACGGAATCGGTGCGTACGGCCGGCAATGAAGAAGGAATCGAAAAGACCCTGGAGTATATGGGGAAGGATTTTAACGGATTGTGTTTTACGAACCTGGTGGATTATGATATGCTATATGGGCATAGGAATGATGTGGACGGTTTTGCAAAGGCGTTGACTTATTTTGACGCGAACCTGCCAAAACTCCTGCGGCGTATGCAAGCGGACGACGTTTTGATGATTACGGCGGATCATGGCTGTGATCCCAGTACGTCGTCGACCGACCATTCGAGGGAGTACACGCCGTTTCTGATGGTCGGGGATCGGATTCCTTCCGGCGTTAATTTGGGAACAAGAGAGGGGTTTTGTGATATTGCGGCAACGGTCTTAGGCATATTTGGCCTGACGGCGGAATGTCGGGGAAAGAGCATGCTTTAGATAAAATTAAAAAAATACAAAAGGAAAAGGGGGAAGTTATTATGTATGGAACATGGTGGTCTTTGGTTCCGCCCATCGTAGCGATTTTACTTGCGTTAATTACCAAGGAGGTGTACGTTTCGCTGTTTTGCGGCGTACTGTTAGGCGCGCTCTTTACGGCGGGGTTTGAACCCTGGGGGACGTTTGAGACGTTGTTTACGACGATGACAGGCAGTATGAATTTAAATATCGTGATTTTTGACGTGTTGCTTGGCATGATTATTGTCTTAATGTCGCAGTCTGGCGGTTCTGCGGCCTATGGGAATTGGGCAAGCGCGAAGATCAAAGGGAAACGGAGCGCGTTATTTGCGACGACGGTCCTTGGAATGTTGATTTTTGTGGACGATTATTTTAACTGTCTGACCGTTGGGTCTGTGATGCGTCCGGTAACGGATAAGTTTAAAGTTTCCAGGGCAAAATTGGCTTATATTATCGATGCGACGGCGGCTCCAATCTGTATTATTGCTCCGATTTCAAGCTGGGCGGCGGCGGTCAATTCCTATGTGCCAGAGGGCAGCTCGCTGACGGGGTTTCAGCTTTTTCTGCGGACGATTCCGTATAACCTCTATGCGCTGCTGACGATTCTAATGGTTATCCTGGTCATTGCATGGAATATGGATTTTGGTCTGATGAAAAAGCATGAGCAAAATGCGGTGAAAGGCGATTTATTTACATCCGGCAGGGAAGAATTTGAAGCCATGGAGGGCGCGTCTAAGAATGTCAATCCAAACGGCAAGGTGATCGATTTGGTTCTGCCGGTGGCCGTGTTAATTGTAGCGGCGGTGTTTGGCATGATTTATACCGGTATGCAGGGCGGGGCGACAAATGTCATTGACGCTTTTGCAAACTGCGACGCTGAGATGAGTCTGATTTTTGCTACGATGGTGGCGGTTATTTTTATGGCGGCTTTGTATCTGCCAAGAAAGGTTATAACGTTTCGGAAGTTTATGGGGGCGCTGCCGGAAGGCGCAAAGCTGATGGTTCCCGCTATTTTGATCCTGACCTTTGCATGGACCTTAAAAGGTATGGGCGACAATCTGGGGATTGCGGAGTTTGTCAGAACGTCGGTAGGCGCAAATGCGACGGCCAGCGTGGTGATTCCGGCGATTATGTTTGGGATTGCGCTGTTTTTAGGCTTTTCGACCGGGACTTCCTGGGGGACGTTTGCGATTTTAGTCCCGATTGTCGTATCGATGTATTCCGGATATGATGAAGAAATGATGGTCATTTCTGTGTCGGCGGTTTTGGCAGGCGCAGTGTGCGGCGATCATGTTTCTCCGATTTCCGATACGACGATTATGTCTTCATCCGGGGCGCAGAGCAACCATATCAATCACGTGCAGACACAGATGCAGTATGCGATGGTGGTGGCGGTTATCTGTGTAATCGGGTATATTATTGCAGGGCTCAGTAAAAGCTGGCCGGTTGCGCTCGGCTGTTCGGCATTGTTTTTAGTTTTGACTCTGTATGTGATCAACCGTCTGAGCGGCCAGAAGGTTTCATCATGAAAAAATTAATCAAAGCGCCCTATATCGATCAGACGAAAGCGTATCCAACCGGATGCGAAAGCGTTTCGGCAGTAATGCTGCTGCATTATCTCGGATTGCCGCTTACGGTGGATGAGTTTATCGGCCGTTATCTGCATATGGAGCCGATGCGGCGTCGGGATGGAAAGCTCTATGGACCAAATCCATATGAATGCTTTGCCGGCAGTCCTTATGATGCGGAGGCTTTTGGCTGCTATCCGCCAGTGGTGATCGATGCTCTCAATCGCGTTTTTTTGGATGCAAAGCTACCCAAAAAAGCGGTAGACCTTACCGGGATGCCGATGGGGGAAATGATCTCCTGTTTTGTGGATCGGGAAATGCCCGTGTTGTTTTGGGCAAGCATTGATTTAAAGGAGACGGTGACGGGGCCGGATTGGCATTTGCCGGACGGGGCCTTATTTTCCTGGATTTCCAATGAGCATTGTATGCTGCTTACCGGATATGACGACGTATCTTATTATTTTAACGATCCCTGGCACAATCACGGCTGTATCGCTTATCCCAAACCTTTAGTCGAGCAAAGGCACAAAGAACAGCGGGAAATGGCGGCGGCAGTGATAGACAGTGGGATATAACAGACGACAATAAATAATTTCGGAGGAATAGTTTTGGCAGATTTAAAAAAGGAAATAGAAAAAAGAAGGACATTTGCAATTATCTCTCACCCGGATGCCGGGAAAACGACTTTGACAGAAAAGTTTTTACTCTATGGCGGCGCAATTAATCTGGCAGGTTCTGTTAAAGGGAAAGCGACTGCAAGGCATGCGGTATCGGATTGGATGGACATTGAAAAGGAAAGGGGGATTTCCGTTACCTCTTCCGTATTGCAGTTTCATTATGGAGGGTTTTGCATTAATATCTTAGATACGCCGGGACATCAGGATTTCTCCGAGGATACGTACCGTACGTTGATGGCGGCGGACTCTGCGGTGATGGTGATTGACGGTTCCAAGGGCGTGGAGGCGCAGACCAGGAAACTGTTTAAGGTCTGCGTGATGCGCCATATTCCGATTTTTACTTTTATCAACAAAATGGATCGGGATGCCAACGATAC
>CAOJLW010000102.1 GCA_948438565.1 uncultured Lachnospiraceae bacterium
ATCCGGATATGTACGTGGGGGCTGGGACGGTTCTTTCTCTGAGTCAGTTAAAGGATGCGCGTAATGCCGGAGCAAAATTCATCGTCAGTCCTGGATTTGATCCGGAAATCGTGGATTATTGTCTCACACATCAGATTCCAGTGTTCCCAGGATGCGTCACTCCGTCCGAAGTGGCAGGGGCCGTAAAACGAGGTTTGAACGTGATTAAGTTTTTTCCCGCGGCGCAGTTTGGCGGCGTAGATACGATCCGAGCGATGGCGGCGCCGTATACGGGTCTTAAGTTTATGCCGACCGGCGGCATCCATGAAAAAAATCTGGAAGAATATTTATCCTGTGCTCATGTCATTGCCTGCGGCGGCAGTTGGATGGTAAAAGGCGATCTGATTCGGGCCAAAAAGTTTGATAAAATCCGGGAACTGACCGGCCAGGCAGTTCAGCTGGCTGCAAAAATCCGGGAAAAAGTAAATAAGGAGTAGGAAAATATGGCGGAAAAAATAGTTACATTTGGTGAAATTATGTTAAGACTGGCTCCAAAGGGTTACGAACGTTTCGTGCAGGCAGACGCTTTTGGCGCGACGTATGGCGGAGGAGAAGCGAATGTGGCCGTTTCGTTGGCCAACTATGGATTTGACGCGGCATTTGTAACAAAGCTGCCGGAGCATGAGATTGGCCAGGCAGCCGTCAATGCGCTTCGAAAATATGGGGTGGACACGTCTTTTATTGCGCGCGGAGATGGTCGGGTCGGCATCTATTTTTTAGAAAAGGGAGCGTCGCAGCGTCCGTCGAAGGTGATTTATGATCGCGCTGGGTCTGCGATTGCAAGGGCACAAAAAGGGGATTTTGCCTGGAAAGAAATTTTTGCCGGTGCAAAATGGTTTCATTTTACCGGGATAACGCCTGCATTAAATGACGAATTGGCCGATATTTGCCTGGAAGCCTGCCGTGCGGCAAAGGATGCGGACGTTCGAATATCCTGCGATTTAAATTACAGAAATAAGCTTTGGAGCAGGGAAAAAGCAGGGCAGGTGATGGATAGCCTGTGCCGATATGTCGACGTTTGTATTGCAAATGAAGAGGATGCAGCCGATGTCTTTGGCATCCGTGCGGCTCATACGAATGTTACGGCAGGAGAAGTCAATCAGGAAGGCTATCGGGATGTGGCCAAACAGCTTGCAGATCGCTTTGGTTTTCAAAAAGTGGCGATTACGCTTCGGGAATCTTTGTCTGCAAATGATAACCTTTGGTCCGCCATGCTTTATGAAGAAGGCGCATACTATTTTAGCAAAAAATATAAAATGCATATCGTAGACCGCGTAGGCGGCGGGGACAGCTTTGGCGGCGGTTTGATTGCGGCGGCATTAAGTGGATACAAACCGCAGGAAGCGATTGAATTTGCCGTTGCCGCGTCTTGCCTGAAACATTCCATCGAAGGGGATTTTAACCTGATGTCTATGGAAGAAGTCAAAAAACTTGCCGGCGGGGATGCTTCCGGACGTGTGCAAAGATAGTAAGGTGCATATAGAAAAGGAGAATCGAAATGAAAGCATTTATGGATGAAAATTTTTTGCTGGAAACGGGCACGGCGCAAAGGCTTTATCATAATTATGCGGAAAAAATGCCGATCCTGGATTACCATTGCCATATTCATCCGCGGGAAATCTATGAAAACAAGACGTTTGAGAATATTGCGCAGCTATGGCTTTCAGGCGATCATTATAAATGGCGGCAGATGCGTTCCAACGGCGTGCCGGAACGTTTGATTACAGGAAACGCTAAAGAACGGGACAAATTTCAGGCTTGGGCAGAAACCTTAGAACGCGCCATAGGAAACCCATTGTACCATTGGAGTCATTTGGAGCTGCAAAGGTATTTTGGGTATCATGGCGTTTTAAATGCCCGGAATGCACAAGAGGTCTGGAATCTTTGCAATGCTAAGCTATCGTCCGACGGTATGGGAGCCAGGGATTTGATATTGAAATCTCATGTGACGCTTTTATGTACGACCGACGATCCGATCGATTCATTGGAATGGCATCAAAAACTGGCGGAGGATTCCAGTTTTCCTGTGCAGGTGCTTCCGGCATGGCGCCCGGATCGGGTGATTGATTTGGAAAAACCGGACTATTTGGATTATTTACAGCAATTGCGCAAGACAAGCCATGTTCCCATACACGATTTTGCATCGTTGGTGCAGGCGCTTTTGGCGCGTATGGATTATTTTGCGTCTATGGGCTGCCGTATTTCCGATCACGGTCTGTCCTATGTGGCGTATGCGCCGGCTTCGCAAGCGGAAGTGGAGGCGATTTTGGCCAAGCGGATGGAAGGCGTTCTGCCAAACGAAGCGGAACAGGCGAAATATAAAACAGCCTGTATGCTGGCGTTGGGACGGGCATATCGGGCAAGAAACTGGGTCATGCAGCTGCATTACGGCGTTAAACGCGACAACCGGCGCAGACTTTTTGAACGGCTGGGTCCGGACGCCGGAATTGACTGTATTCGCAGCGACGCTTCGTCCGCCGAATTGGCGGATTTTCTCAATGCGCTGGATGAGACGGGGACACTGCCAAAAACGATTATCTATTCTTTAAATCCCGTGGATAATGCCGCGATTGGCACGGTAATCGGTTGTTTTCAGGAGGCGCCTGCGGCCGGTAAGCTGCAGCAGGGCAGCGCATGGTGGTTTAACGACCATAAAGAGGGAATGCAGGACCAGATGATTAGTCTGGCCAATCTGGGATTGCTGGGTAATTTTATCGGGATGCTGACGGATTCGAGGAGCTTTTTGTCCTATACCAGGCATGAATATTTTCGTCGGATTTTGTGCAATCTGATTGGCGGCTGGGTGGAAAACGGGGAATACCCAAATGAAGAGGAGGCGGTCGGTAAAATGGTGCAGGATATCTGTTACTGGAACGCAGTGCGTTATTTTGGCTTTGATATCGGAAATAAAAACGTTTCCAGATAAAATTTCTATGTATGTTTGCCAGATTTTTGGGGACAATCAACTGTAGTACCAAAGCAAACAGGAGGAAATAAAATATGGACACGGAGAAAGAGACAGAAATTCAGCCATTTGGCATGAAGGATAAGCTGGGGTATATGTTTGGGGATTTTGGGAATGACTTCACCTTTATATTATCTTCGAGCTTTATGCTGAAATTTTATACGGATGTGATGGGCATCACGGCGGGCGTGGTCGGATTTTTGATGATGGCGGCGCGTTTTATTGACGCAGTTACGGATGTGACGATGGGGCAGATTGTGGATCGGAGCCGTCCGACAAAAGATGGGAAATTTAAACCCTGGATTAAGCGGATGTGCGGCCCAGTGGCAATTGCATCATTTTTGATTTATCAGTCCGGCTTTGTCGGGGCGTCGTATGGATTTCGGGTTGTATGGATGGTGGTTACATACATCCTATGGGGATCTATCTTTTATACGTCGATTAATATACCGTATGGTTCGATGGCTTCGGCCATTACTGCAGATCCAAAGGAGCGGGCCGATTTATCTACCTGGAGGACGATTGGAGCGACGCTTGCAAGCCTTGCCATTGGGGTTGGCACGCCGATGGTGGCGTATGAGGTGGTAAACGGCAATACGGTATTGTCCGGACCGCGTATGACAATCATTGCCGGCGCATTCAGCGTTGCCGCTATTATCTGTTATCTGCTGTGTTTTTATCTGGTGAGTGAACGCGTTCCGGTCGAGGCCAACAATCAGAAATTACAGATTGGAAGTCTGTTAAAAAGCCTGATCACGAACCGGGCGTTGCTTGGGATTATTGCAGCGGCTATTTTGCTGCTGCTTGGTATGCTTGGCATGCAGGGGATGGCCGGTTATGTGTTTCCCAATTATTATGGATCGGCAGCGGCGCAGTCCGCATCCTCTTTGATCGGCAGTATCGCTGTTCTTGTAATTTGCGCGCCATTTGCTTCCAGATTATCTGAAAAATTTGGAAAAAAAGAACTTTCCGTTGCATCCTGTGCCTTTGGGGCGGCCGTCTATGCGTTCTGTCTGTTTTTAAGGCCGCAAAACCCATATGTATACGTTTTGTTTTTTACGTTGGCCTTTATTGGGTTGGGTTTTTTTAATACCGTGATTTGGGCTATGATTACGGATGTCATTGACGATGCAGAGGTAAAAAACGGCGTGCGGGAGGATGGCACGATTTATTCGGTCTATTCCTTTGCACGGAAATTGGGACAGGCCTTTTCATCCGGCATGATTGGCGCGCTGCTCAGTATGATTGGCTATACGCAGGCGACGGCGTTTGATCCGGATGTAACGCTGGGGATATTTAACCTTTCCTGTATCATTCCGGCCATTGGCCTGGCCGCTGTGGCGCTGGCGCTGTGGTTGATTTATCCGTTGAATAAAAAACGAGTGGAAGCCAATGCTGCGGAGTTAGCCAGACGCAGGCAGCAGATTTCTTAAAGGAGGACGCATATGCGAAATATTATGAATTTAAACCGGGACTGGCGTTTTATAAAGGGGGACGCCGGTCTGCCTAAATCCCTGCCGGACAATTGGCAGCGGATCGATTTGCCTCATACCTGGAATGCGGTGGACGGGCAGGACGGGAAAGGGGAATACTACCGGGGGCAGTGCTGGTATGCGAAGAGCTTTGAAACGCCAAAGCAGCCGTTAGGGGACGGCCGTGTTTTTTTGGAGGTGTTGGCCGCGGGGCAGCAGGCGTCCGTATATATCAATGGAAAGGAACTGGCGTATCATGAAGGCGGCTATTCCATTTTCCGTGTGGATATTACGGATGCGTGCAGGCAGGAGGGAGACAACCTTTTGGCCATTGCCTGCAGTAATGCGGATAAGAGCAGCGTATATCCGCAGGCGGCTGATTTTACGTTTTACGGAGGACTGTATCGGGGCGTCAATTTAATCAGTGTGCCAAACGTACATTTTGATTTGGAGTATTACGGCGGGCCGGGAATTATGGTTACGCCCAAGCCCTGTAGCTGTGGAAGCGCGTTATTGACCATGAAAGCCTATGTAAAAAATGCGGACGAGAATTTTACGGTGCAGTTTTCCGTAAAGGATGCCAACGGAACAGAAGTCGCTTCCGCCATACGGCCGGCGGATCGGGTGAAAACAGAGGTGTTGATTCCGGACGCAAAAGCATGGGAAATAGATGACCCGTATCTGTATACGGTAACTGCGGTTTTACTGCGGCGCAACGAGGTATACGACGAGGTGACGACGCGCGTGGGGATTCGGGATTTTGAATGTGATCCGAATCAAGGTTTTTTCTTAAATGGCACACCGACGCCACTGCGCGGCGTCAGCCGTCATCAGGATATGCTCTATCAGGGCAATGCGCTGACCAGAGAGGATCACTTTGCAGATGCAAAAATCATCAAAGAGCTTGGAGCCAATACGGTGCGCCTGGCGCACTATCAGCACTCCCAGGATTTTTATGATGCGTGCGACGAAATGGGGTTTGTGGTATGGGCCGAGATTCCGTTTATCAGCGCGATGAACCCGGATCCGGCGGCGCATGAAAACTGCATCAGTCAATTAAAGGAACTGGTGATACAAAATTATAATCATCCGTCTATTTGTTTTTGGGGAATTTCCAATGAAATTTTAATCGGCGGGATATCGGAGCAGCTTGTGGAAAATCATAAAGAGTTAAACCGACTGTGTAAGGAATTGGATCCGACCAGACTGACGGCGATTGCCCATGTGACCATGACGCCAATCGAAGGCGCGATGCACGGCATTACGGATTTGGAAAGCTATAATCATTACTTTGGCTGGTATGGCGGCAAAATGGAAGAAAACGGGCCGTGGCTCGATCACTTCCATCAGGTACAGCCGGATATTTGCCTGGGCGTGTCGGAATACGGATGTGAAGGCATTGTCACATATCACGGCCCAAATCCGGCGTGTAAGGATTACAGTGAGGAATATCAGGCGCTTTACCATGAGCATATGGCAAAAGTTTTTGCACAACGCCCCTGGATCTGGTCCAGTTATGTCTGGAATATGTTTGACTTTGGCTGCGCGGCGCGTAATGAGGGCGGCGTAGCGGGACGCAATAATAAAGGTCTGGTTACGATGGATCGTAAAATTAAAAAAGACAGCTATTATATTTACCAGGCCTATTGGAGCAAAGAGCCGATGGTGCATCTGTGCGGAAGGCGTTACGCGCAGCGCGCCGGTGAAACAACGGAGATCCGGGTATACTCCAATCAGCCTAACGTAACGCTTCGGATCAATGGGGAAAAAATCGGAGAAAAATCAGCAGAAAAGGTATTTATTTTTGAAGTGGCGTTAAAAGACGGATTTAACCATGTCGTAGCGGAAGCCGGCAGAGCGAAGGACAGTATGACTTTGGAAAAAGTGCGGGAAGAGCCTGCCATCTATGTGCTGCCGGAGGTTAATGAACGGGCCGAAGGCGTGGCCAACTGGTTTCAGCAGGCAGGAGATTTGGATTTAAAGGCGCCGATGGAGTTTCCGGAAGGGAAATACAATATTAAAGATCGGATGGATGAAATTGAAAAGTCTCCGGAAGCGTTTGCAATTGTCGCACAGGCGGTCAAGCTGGCAATGAATATGGAGATTAAGCCAGGGCATGGGATGTACGATATGTTAAAGTCCATGGTTGTGGAGGATATGGTTAAAATGGCTGGCTCTATGATGCCGGAAGGTTTTGCGGAGAGCCTGAATGCAAAATTGATAAAAATTGATAAAAAATAGGTAATAAAGATATGCCCCGCCGGTTTGGCGGGGTTTTGTTTCCTGTCAGGAAATTTTATTGCTTAAAATATCGGGATAGTCGATTGAAAGAAAGTCTGTCGTCTGGTTATAATGAAAGAAAAAATTAAGGAGAATGTTTCGATGAATCAACTGAAATTATCAGATAATATTGTCCGGCTTCGGCATAAAAAGATGCTGACACAAGAGGAATTGGCTGATTTTATGGGGGTAACCAAAGCGTCTGTTTCCAAGTGGGAAAAAGGGATTCATATGCCGGATCTTTTGCTTTTGCCGCAGTTGGCCGCCTTTTTTGATGTGACGGTGGACGAATTGATTGGATATGAAGCGCAGCTGTCCGGCGAGCAGATCCGATATCAATATGCGCAGCTGTCCAAAGATTTTGCAAGCTTGTCATTCGGGGATGCTTTGGAAAAAGTTAGGTCGCTGGCCCACAAATATTATGCCTGTTATCCGTTGCTGTTACAGCTTGGAATCCTGTATTGGAATCACTATATGCTGGCGGAGACAGAAGAGGAACGTAAGGAGCTTTTATGGGAAGCTGCGGGATGGTGCGACAGAATATTGGAAAATTGCAATGATGTAGGGATTTGCAGCGACGCTTTGGTATTGAAGGCGGGATTACATATCCAACTGGGAAAAGCAAAAGAAGCGATTGAGGCGCTGGAACCGACTGCGGATCCCGGACGGCTTGCAGGGCAAAATCAAGCTTTGCTGGTGCAGGCTTATCAAATGGCCGGGGAAGCGGAAAAAGCGAAAAGCTATGCGCAGGCGAAACAATATCTGGATCTGTTAAATCTGATCGGTGACGCAATACAGGATCTTTCCCTGAATGAAAACGATTTGGAGCGGTGTGAGGAAACCATGCAACGGGTAAAAGGCGTCTGTAAGCTGTACCGTTTGGAAACGCTGCATCCAAATCTGACGGCGCAGTTTTTTTTCCAATCTGCCATTGTTTATGCGGCAAATGGGAGGGAAACGGAAGCGATTGAGGAGCTTTTGCATTTGGAAAGAAGCGTGGATAGGCTGATGCAGGCGGGGCATATGAAACTGCATGGAGACGATTATTTTGATTTGCTGGAAGCGTGGATTGATGGCCTGCCGCTTGGAAATATGCCGCCACGGGATAAACGCTGGATCCGGCAAAACCTGCGGGAATCCATGGCGCATCCTGTTTTTCATTCCATCAGGAAACAAGATGAATTTCAGCGGCTGGTTCGCAGATTGACGGGAGGAGGTGAGGAAAATGCCTGATATGCAAGAAGATCGGAAGAGCA
>CAOJLW010000103.1 GCA_948438565.1 uncultured Lachnospiraceae bacterium
AAAAAATATAATTAGAGCTATCACATTACGCAAAAAAGCCGTCCGGCAAGAAAAACGGACGGCTTTTTTGCGTGGATAGCTGGGAGGGAGACGAAAAATTGAACGTGAACCCGGAGGAAAATCCCCAACCCAGCTTGTTCGATACTGGCCCGGCAGATGCTCCTACCCCAGAAAATATTCCTGAGAAGGCCGCCAAGGAAAACGCCCGAACCGGATACTCCCCAGTTTTTTGAGTTTACACAAAACTTGAAACACACTCTCTCCATCAATATACTTTCCTTAAAATTTACTCTTTCTTTTTCCTAAACAATATGGTATGATGTTATGTATCGGATACAGGGTACTAAGAATAGAATGCACCGCCTATACAAAAGATAAATCACCCTGTATCTGATGCTTTTTTTTTGCCATGGACACGTATCATCCTTCTTCTTTTTCTCCTATGCTTCCCATCTACTGCATCTTCTTAGCTTCCCTTAAATCATCTTGTGAATACAAACTCAATATCTGAGCTTCTGGAATTTGCAGTTTCAGCATATTGACAATGGCCGCAATGCGCTCTTCTTTTCTGCCTTTCTCTTCTCCCTCTTTTCTGCCTTTTTCTTCTCCCTCTCTTAAACCCTCCTCAAATATCATCCGGCCTACTTTTGTCATACTAATTTCCCTCCTTATTGTCTCAGCATCCTCTCGGCTGATAAATTTATCACTGACCACCAACAATCCCGCAAATACAAGCTTCTGCGCTTGTTCATCCTCAATCAGCTTTGCAAGCTCAATCACCATCTGAACCCGCCTACGCTTGCCCTCTGCCCCTTTTTCTGCCAAAGGCAGTATAATCAGCCTCATCAATTCTTGTTCTGTCAGCATTTTTCTGTTTTCCAGCTTGCATTTTATATCTTGATATACATCCGCCGCAGAAATATCGCTTACAAATACCTGCTCCATATGCAAAGTCATACAACCTGTATCCAACACGGATTTAGCAGCTGCAACATCTCCGGTATAAATAACAATCATGCGCATTTCCGGTATTTCTCCATGTTCCTCATAAAGCCGCTTTACAATTCTTGCAATATAATTCATATATTTTATACGGTTCTTGACATTATCTGTTGATTCATAATCCACCAGAGCATATGTGCCGTCTTCCAAAAGAAACAGATTATCTATACGCATCTCATTTGCCGAAACCGCAGGAAGATTTGTCGGGAGTACTGCCTTAATCTTTGGAAGATTCAAACCATACGCCTCAAATGACCGTTCCTTATAAGCTTCACTCAGCACTTTAAATTCTATATCCTTGTTCTGATAGGCAATTCCATCTGACATAGTGTATCCCCTTTTTTTCTTATTATAACATCACGCCCATCAAGATACAACACGGCTTTTACCGAAACGGCCGCCCTCGTCTACTATCCCTATACGCCCCATGTGTGGCGATGGCTGAATTTATCAGCGGCAGCGAAGAGGCCTTTGTCGCGGAAATGAACGCAAAAGCCAGTTCCCTTGGCATGAAAGACACGACATTTGTCAATTGCTGCGGCCTGGATGCTGACGGACATATGACCAGCGCCTATGACGTGGCGCTTATGTCGCGGGAATTAAGCGTCAACCACCCCAAAATCCATGAGTACTGCACCATTTGGATGGATACGATGACTCATGTTACCGCCAAAGGCTCTTCGGAATTTGGACTGACCAATACGAATAAGCTGATACGGCAATACGAATACGCGACCGGATTAAAAACGGGTTCGACCGGACTGGCCAAATTCTGCCTTTCAGCAACAGCAAAAAAAGACGGCATGGAACTGATTGCCGTCGTCATGGCTGCGGAAAACCCAAAACAACGCTTTGGCGACGCCCGAAGCCTGCTCAATTACGGTTTTTCCAAATGCCGGATCTATACCGATGAACACACCGAACGCCTGATCGATCTTTCTGTCAAACGAGGCACAAAAGATACGTTACAAATCGCGTTTAAAAATCCTTTCCAATACCTTTCCACAACCGGAGCC
Organism: uncultured Lachnospiraceae bacterium; assembly: GCA_948438565.1. GTDB lineage: Bacteria > Bacillota > Clostridia > Lachnospirales > Lachnospiraceae > Roseburia_B. The sequence continues at coordinate 2,019 of CAOJLW010000103.1, forward strand.
GATTTTTCGGCGATAGAAAAAAAGCTGGAACTGCCGCAGGAAGTCCACGCCCCAATTAAAAAAGGTGAAAAAATCGGGGAAGCGGTCTATCATCTCGGCTCAGAAAAAATTGGCTCCGTAGATATCATCTCTGCGGAAGATATCACCGAAGCCATTTTTTCTGATTATATGAAAGATGTATTCCTACACTATTTTTCGTAACTGATGCGTAGGCTTTAGTCCGACGACTGCTCAGTCTGTCGTCACAAATTGATGCGTCAATTTAGCCTCCTCTTTCGTTTTTTGATACCAATAATAGTCGCCCTGACCCTTGCCGTAATTTTGGATCTCCACATCTACGTCATAATAATAGGTCATGCCGTCCACAACGGCATAATTCCAGGAATGTGGGGGCCTTGTCCCATTCCGATTCAGATAATAACCGCTGCAAATCCCCGCTTCCACACCCACATGGTTGCACAATATCTTAAAAATAGCGGCATGGTCGGTACATTCGCCGATTCTGCGTTCCATACACCAGGATCGGCGTATCAAATTATAATCATACCGATAAATTAGCTTGCCCTTTTTATAACGCTTGTCCGTTAATTTCCGATAGGATTCTATTTTTTTCTGAGAGGATGAGAGCTTATAATAGGTCTTATACGAACCGCTCGTTTGATAATGCACATGCTTTTGATTCTTTGTCATCCAATGGTAAATACGGCGCACCTTTTCTCTGTCGCTCTGGGAATCTTTGATTTTTGCAGCCTTGCAAATTTGCTCGGCCATATAATCCACCTCCGGATTGCCGGTTAGGATCGGAGCCGTTTTTGCCATAGCCAACCCCTGTTTGCCAGACTCTGCTTTGGAGGAGACCTTAAAACCGCAGGCCTTTTGGGACACAGGCTCTTCATTGCCCCCAAAAATCAGACTGACTTCTGCCGTATAAGAACCGTTTTTTACATATTTGCTCGTGGAAAGTCCGGCGGCATTGTCTTTGCTTGGCTTTCCTTTCCATTTATAATCGATATACCCGCCCGTACTATTTGCATACAATTTCTGAAAAACGAATTGCCCGACGTCATTATAAATCCGCAAACGAACGACGCCTGTCCGATTTGCGGCATTGACATAGGATTTGATCCGCAGATAATTGCCGCTGCTTGGATGAAATCCCTTTTTCCCTACGGAAACCGTCAGGCTTTCCACAACCCCCGCTTCTTTCGCCGATGCCTGTTTGGACGCTCCCAAAGCAAATGTCAGGCATAACATACATAAAAACAATATTTTTCTTAACGATCTGTCCATAATTCCTCCCTTTTCCTTATGGATTCATAACTTTTACATCAGTGGTGAAAACAAACGCAGGACGCATTGTAACGCCCGGATCAGGATATTTCTGCCCCTGCAAAATTCCAACGTCATTTCCCGTGACACTGCCATCGTATGCAGCGCGTCTTGTTTTAACTGCATAACGGCCTGGGAACCGTACATAAATACACCGCATTCAAAATGCAGGTATAAGCTCCGGTAATCCAAATTGATGGTGCCGACCGTAGCAACCTTGTCGTCACAGACAAAGCACTTGGCATGGATAAACCCAGGCAGATACTGATAAATCTTAACGCCATTTTGAATCAATTGTTCATAATACGACTGGGTCAGCAAAAAAATCAATTTTTTATCCGGTATTTCCGGCGTTACAATCCGCACGTCCACGCCGCATTTTGCCGCATTTTGCAATGCAACGGTCATCTCATTGTCCACAATCAGGTACGGCGTAAAAATATAGACATACCGCTTTGCATGGTTGATAATATTGAGATAAATATTCTCACCCACATTCTCATGATCGAGCGGCGTATCGCTATAAGGCTGCACATACCCGTCTTTTGGATTATCTTTTTTGTGGTAAATTTCCGGGAGGTATTTTAAGTAATCTTCCGAGGACTGGTTGATATAATTCCACATCTCCAAAAACATCGTCGTCAGGCTCCAGACGGCTTCCCCTTTTACTTCCACCCCAGCATCCTTCCAATATCCAAACCGTTCTTTCCGGTTGATATATTCGTCTGCAATGTTAATCCCTCCCGTAAACCCAACCTGCCCGTCCACGACTAAAATCTTCCGATGATCCCGGTTATTTAAAATAATTGATAAAATCGGACGGAATGGATTAAAAGCCGCACAAGCAATCCCCAATTCCGCAAGTCTTTTTTCAAAATGCTTGGGCAAGGTTTTAATTGAACCCACATCATCGTAAATCAGACGCACCAACACCCCTTCTTTTACCTTACGGCTCAGCACATCCAAAATGGCTTGTAGCATTTCTCCATCCTCTATAATAAAATATTCCAGAAAAATAAATTGCTCCGCACGTTCCATCGCGCCCAGCATATCTGCAAACATAGCTTCCCCCGAAGGGTAATACTTGGTGCGGGAATTCCGAAACAGCGGATACTGCGCCCAGCTATGGATATATTTGGACTGCTGCGCCACACCCGGATCTGCGGCTGTCAGCTCCCCAATCGCCCTGTGGTCGGTTTTCAGACAAGCGGACACTTCCCGGTGCACGGCATCCATACGCCTGTGCGTCTTTTTTGTCAGCTCAGATCTGCCAAACACCGCATACAACGCAATGCCAAGCACCGGAAAGGCCAAAATAATAAACGTCCAAACCAGCTTATAATAAGGGTTCGTCCAGTTATTAATCACTGCCAGAACCAGAAAAAAGGCCAGAATGCGAAGGGTAATTTCCACAAAAGTAAAACGGATGCTAAAATCGTACAGAGTAAGAAATAGCCAGGAAAACTGTAAGATAATGGCCAATGCCACCATAAAGACCCTGTTAAACACAATACTTCCTATCCGCTTCATCGATCACGCCTCCTTTGTCTGCCTATCCCTATTCTACAACAGGCGATTTAAATATACAACACCCCAATATTCCCGATCCCGCGCCTCTTTTAAACGAACCGCCCGTTCATACAGTCTCAGCTTGACCTGCGCCGGCGTCAATCCCGGATATTTTTGTAAAAGCAATGCAATGGAACCGGAGATAATCGGAGCCGACATAGAAGTGCCGCTTTTCACCTCATAGCCGTTTCCCCGGCTGGAACAGCTCCTGATCGCCGTCCCCGGCGCCAAAATTTCCGGCTTAACGACACAGCATTCGGTAGGGCCTCTCCCGCTATAGCCGTTTTTTAATCCAATCCCGCGTTTTACAAAATCATCGATACTGCCTACTGTAATAATGCTCCGGCATTGCCCGGGAACCGTCACGCTGTTTTTTTTGGGCCCGTTATTTCCGGCAGCCGCCACCACGACAATCCCGCTATTCCATGCCTTTTCCACCGCCAACATCAGGTTTGCCTTCTCTGCCTCGTCCGCAGTCGGCAGCATCCCCACCGATATATTTAAAATACGAATATTGTATTCCTTACGATTTTCAATGACATAATCGATGGCTTTTAACACCTGGGCGGTATTCCCATTGCCTTTCCGATCCAATACCTTTGTGACAAATAAGCCGCATTCCGGCGCAACGCCCTGATAAAGGCCGCGGCTCATCCTGCCGCTTCCGGCGATAATCCCCGCCACATGACAGCCGTGCCCGTTATCATCATATACCCGCGTCCTTCCCTGGGTAAAGTCCGAAAATTTCAAAATGCGGCTGTCAAAATCCATATGCGTTACAATGCCCGTATCCATGATAGCCACCGTAACTCCCCGCCCGGTCCATCCGTTTCTGTGTGCATAGTCTGCTTTTAACTTCCTCCGAACCTGATCCATTACATAAAACGCCTTTTCTTTTATGTTATGCGCCAGATCGAAAAGGAGTTCCTGCCCCAAGCCAAAGCGTACCAAGCCGCCAGACCAATCACGGACAGACAGGATATAAAAGCGGCAAGCTTCCAATACCAGGGTTCTTTAAAATCAATCGTCACCTTTCCTTCGTATCCTGCCGGAAGCTCAAAACGAATCGTATTGTTTTCCCCGTCCTGTATGGTATAACGTCTGCCTTCTTCGTCTCTTACCACATAGCCTTTATAATGAAACATCGGCGCCTCCACGGCGCCTCCATCGTTTCCGGCCTTGCAATACAACTCCATCCGGCAGCCGTCGCGCAGTAACACCTCGGCTTTTTCCATATTTTCTGTCTGAAGTTTACCGGATAACCGCTCCTTTTGGCTGCCCTTGCGCATATATTCCCCTCCTCCAACCGTATTCGTGTTTTTCTCGGCGGTGTCATAATAAAAAAGCATCTGCGCATCGTCTAAATAATTGCCGGTCAGATAGCATACCATAAGCACGCTCGTCCCGACTGCCAGCATATAGACTGCTTTTTGCCAAAAAGCATCGAGTAAATCCGGGGCTTGCTTTAACAAAAAACCAAACAGCAATGTCAAAACGAGGACGGCAATCCCGATATAACGCCATGGAAACTGTACCTGAGCCAACAGCTTAAAAGCGATGCTGCGCGCTGCAAGCCGATTCCACGGAAACCAATCTGTCGCCGCATACAGCAGAAAAACAGACAGACCGATGAATAACTTGGTTTGTATGAGCGCCTGGCCACGGCTCCATAACACAACGCCAAAAATCAACGCGGCCATCAATACCAGTCCCGGCGTCAACTGCATCACCGGATTGACATGAATCGAATTGACGCTGTATATATTTTTAAAAAATGCAAAAAACGAAGCGGGCCCGATGCCGTTGCCCTGAATCTTTGTCCCGACTCCTCCGTTTATTCTGGATTCCACACAAAAAAAATAGTCCAAAAACGGAATCAAAAAATACAGGCTAAACAGGCAGGTTTCGATCACCGCCACAAAATACGTCCGCAACACGGCCAGCCGGAACGTCTTTTTGGCCAAAACCAAACAGATCAGAGCCAGTACGGCCACAACCATTTCAGCGGAAAGGATATGCGTCGTCAACAGACCGCTCATTCCGACCGCCAGCATAGCTGCATTGTCCCGGCATACTTTTTTATCCGCAGGATCTTTGGTATAAATCCGATATACGGCCAGCGCAATCAATGGAAAAAACAGCATTGCGCTATATTCCCCTACCGCCGCGCGGACATACAGATTGATCAGGCGGTACGAAGCCGTCATATAGACCAGACAGGCGGCATATGCAATCTTCCGTTTAGAAAAGATTCGCGCAAAACACAGATAAGACACCAGAGACGTCGCCAAATTGATGCCAAACACATATGCTTTGTACGCGGAAACCATGGAAAATCCGACAAGCCGAAGCAACGCCGGAACGTATAAAAGCAAATCCCCATAATAGATCGACGGCGGATACCCATATCCCTCCAAAAACAGCGACGAAATCCGAACCGGGACGATCCCCCTTCCAATTTCCTGCGCCAGACCCTCGATACGCATCAAATGAAATCCAATGTCATGCCCCCAGCCAATCCCGCTCGTAAAAAGCGGCAGAGAGGACAGACAGGCAATCCCCAAGAGAATCCGGAGCGTCTGTTTTTTTTCCGCTGCTTTTTTATAAAAGAACAGCCAGATATCCACGCATACAAAGACGGCCAGTAAAATCACAAACAGCCTTTGGACGGCATACATATTTTCTTCTAGCGTAATCTCCTGAATCTGAAACGAACCGATCCCGTTATAATAGATCGATAACTCAAAATCATCAATATCCTCCGTTAAGTCAAACGAATAGGAAACCCTTGTCTGACTTGCCGGCAGAGACGCCCTGCCCGCCTTGATATAGACATCGTTGCCCGATCCGGCGCTGGGTTGAAAATTCTGATCGCTTTCACATTCATAACGGACGGATACCGTATACGATCCTCTGGCAAGCTCGATACATGGGCCATAAAGCAGCGGCGTATCTTCGTCGGCATACGCAGTATCCTCATCCGCATACCATACGTCATTCTCATAGGAAATCCGATCCGACTGCATATCCGACAATCGAAACGTGGATTTCCAATGGTTGTGACGGCCATACATAATGGACG
>CAOJLW010000104.1 GCA_948438565.1 uncultured Lachnospiraceae bacterium
AAAAATGGAGCGTTGCTCCATAGATGATCACTCATCTATTTTGCGACGCCCCCTTCTTTTTTCTTGACAAACCTTTTAAGATCCGATAAAATTCAAATGTCCGAAATCGTACAATGAGAGAGGCGTAGGTATGGAATATCCAAAAGTAAAAAGATGGAATTTTTTGATGAATGAGATTGAGGCTATTTATCATGATGCAGCTGTGCGCATGGGGATTTCCGATAGCGTGCAAAGCATTTTGTATACGATTTGCGTAAGCGGGGATCGCTGTCTGCAAAGCGATATTTATAAACAAATCGGCAGCAGCAGGCAGACGATCAATTCTGCGATACGCAAATTGGAAAAAGAGGGCGTCGTATATTTGGAAAAAGGCCGCGGTCGGAATACGGTGGTATGCCTGACGGAAAAGGGAAGGGCAATGGCCGATGAAAAGGCCCGTCCTATTTTAGAGGCGGAAAACGAAATATTTGAGGAGTGGTCGCCGGAAGAATTCCGTGTCTATCTGGAATTGACAGAGAAATACCGGGATGCCTTCAAACAAAAACTAAGGGTGTTTGCGGATAAATAACAGGAGGTAACGATGATTCAGGCATTAGATAGGGATATTTCTTATGGGATGCTGATTCGGTTTGCATTGCCGACGATTGCATCCAATATTTTTATGAGTATTTATACGGCGGTAGACGGAATGTTTGTTGCCCGGCTGGTAGGGCAGGAGGCTCTATCAGCTGTCAATATCGTGATGCCATTGCTTGTGCTGTCGATGGCAATCGGCACGATGATCGGATCCGGTGGAACGGCGCTGGTAGCTAAGAAGCTTGGAGAGGGAAAGAGCCGGGAAGCGAAAGAGAATTTTACTCTTTTGGCCGTAACGGCGACGATTTTTAGCATAGTCTTATGTCTATTGGGTCTTGCGGCTTTAAATCCGTTGCTGCATATTTTAGGGGCGGACAGTTCGTTGATGGCGTATTGCCGTCAATATGCGATCCCGTCCCTAATTATGATTCCATTTACTATTTTTGGCATGATTTTTCAAATGGCGTTTATTACCGTAGGCAAATCGCATTGGGGATTGATCGCTTCCGTAGTGGGCGGCGTTTCCAATATGCTGTTGGATTATCTTTTTATCGGCGTTTGGGAATGGGGCGTTGCAGGGGCGGCGATTGCGACAGGGATTGGCTTTTCCATTCCAAGCGCAATTGGATTAGTATATTTTGCAACCCAGAGAAAAGAGATCCTTTGTTTTGTAAAACCGAAGATGGATGTTTATGTGATTGCAAAAAGCTGTTCGAACGGCGCGTCAGAAATGGTGTCTACCCTGGCGGTTAGCGTGGTTATGGTCGTATTTAATAATGTTCTGATGCGTCTTGCCGGTTCCGAGGGTGTGGCGGCCATCACGATTATTATGTATGCGCAGTCTATTTTGTCGGCGGCCTATACGGGTTATGCTTTTGGCGTATCCCCGGTTATCAGCTTTAATTATGGGAAGCGGGATGAAAAGCGTTTGAAAAAGATTTTTTCCATCAGTATACGGACCATTTTATGCGTTGGCGTCAGTGTTTTTTGCATAGGCTGGATTTGCGCCGGATGGATGGTTGGTATTTTTGTGTCGCGAGGGACGCCGGTTTTTCAGATGGCATATCATGGATATCGCATATATTCGGTCTGCTTTTTGATGGTAGGCGTCAATGTGTTTGCCTCTGCTATGTTTACGGCGTTTTCGGACGGGAAAGTTTCGGCAATCCTGTCTTTTTTCCGCACGCTGGTTTTTGAAATCTTAGCGGTTTTGCTGATTCCGATATGTTTGGGGTTGGATGGCGTATGGCTTTCGATTCCGATTGCGGAAGCGATGAGCATTTGCTTGAGCGTCTATTTTTTTCAAAAGAAAAAAAGCGTTTATCACTATGCGTAATTCTTGCTAAAATAAGGCGAATATATTACACTACAACAAACGCAAGTACGCGTATGTCTTTGGAGGGGAGCCAATGAAAAATTTATTTGACGCAGTTCCGTCCTGTTTTTTTAATTGTCTTTCCGGCGCCAGTCACAATCGTATCTATGCCGATTGCCTGCAGGTGATCTATGCCCAATATGATCGGGAGATTTCCTATCGTATTCCTAGAAACCGTATTCGGGATGCTCTGGCGGCTTATTTGTTGGAAAATCATATAGAATCCGTGGAGGATGAAGCGGAATTAAATGACGCCAAATCTTATAATGATTTGGCGGGCGGGATTATCCGGCGTTTTTGTGAGACAGAAATTGGCTGGCTGGAAGAGGACAGTGATGAGTCGACCTATGAAAAGCAAATTATTATGACAGAAGCCGGTATCCTGTTGGCGGAATTTTTGCAGGGGTTGATCAAACCGGAGCGCGAAGAATTTTCAAGCTATATCTATAATATTTACAATATCCTGCGTAATGAGGAGCAATGGAGCCAAAATCCTTACGTCGATTGCCTGAAAAATATTTACCGGAACGCCAGGCTGCTTTCAAAAGCGCTAAAAAGGCTGTCTACGTTTATCAAAAGGATTATTGAACGGATGGTGCGGGAAGAAACGTTGGAAAGCCTGACAGAAAACATTTTGGAATATTGCGGGGGAAACTTTATCCGGGAATATGAAAGGCTGACCAAACAGCAAAATATCCATTTATACCGCTCTTATATAAAGTCCAGATTGGATTATATGCAGTCAGACGAGCGCTTGTCAAAACAGTTGTTGGCAGGCTGCGCCGCCGAAGAAGAGATTCGAACAGAGGACGCCGCCGAACGTGTGGCGGATATGCTACAGGCTGCGAAGCGTTTTTTGTCCTATGATTACGATCGCATTATGCAGGATATTAAGCACAAGATCAATTTATATTTTCAAATTGCAGTCGGACGCGCCCGTTTTTTAAGAAACCATGAAAATGATATTCGTGGGAATGTGGAACAGACGATACGTTATATAGTTGAAGAGATGGAAGCAATCGGCTGGAAGGACGAGCTGCCAAAAGAGATGCAGGAGATGTTTTTGCTTGAAAAAAATGAGTTTATAGACGCCGGTTCCCTGCGTTTTCCGAGGAAAAGTCAGACTGTCAAGGAAGAGACCGTCGTGCCGTTTGCGCTTATGACGGATGACGATATCGAAAAAGCCAGGCAGGCGCATACATCAGAAGCGTATAACCCGTATGCAAAAGAAAAAATGAAGGCCTATTTGGATCGGATTATGGCGGGAAAACAAACCATTCGGGATGAAGAAATACCGATTGCAGGGAAGCGGGATCTGCTGTGTGTTTTATCCGCCGTCGCCTATGGAAAAGAAAACGGCTATTTGGTTCGCCTGTTGGACGGCTACCGGGAGATCGGACAGATGCGGCTGCGGAAATTTGAAATTACCAGGGAGGGATGACAATGGGGATGGAAGAATATTGGGATAATTTTACTTCTTTGGAAAGGGATTTATTTCAAAAATCCTGCCGGCGTCTTTTGAAAGCTACCTTTATTGTCCGTGAAAAGGATGAAGATCATAAAAAAGCATATTATTTTATATCCAAAAAACCGGAGCCGTTTTCGCTGTATTTTGGTTATATTGGATTTGACGTCGTAATCGACCGCGAGAACGGCGTTATTATGCTGCGCAATTGTGCGGATGCAGGGGAAAACGGAAAAATACAGGCCAACCGCCTGTCGTTGAAAAAAGCGGAAAGCATTGTGCTATGCTGCTTGTGGACGCTGTATATCGATCAGATACGATCCGGCAGCCTGGCGCAGCCTATTGTAGCGTCGGTTGCAGATTTGCGGTTTGAATTGGAAAAATACGGTGTGCGCGATCAGATTGATAAAAGTGCGATGGCCGGTATGTTAAGCCTTTTTTCCCGATTTAATCTGATTGACGTCAAAGGAAAGCTGGGCGATACGGATTGTCTGGTGCGTCTGTACCCGTCCTTACAGTTTGCGTTTGATATGGACGAGTTTCAGCGTTTTGCCGAGGCGGCTAAAAGGAGGATGCTTGAGGGTGGCATGGAATCAGGCGGGGGGGAAGATGCCGATGAATAGAAAAACAGCTACCAGGCTGCTGCTGGTGCAGTGGTCCAGATTTCAAAATGTCTGTATGGATTTAGAAGGATCTACGTTGTTTACCGGGGTAAACGGCAGCGGAAAATCCACGGTTTTGGACGCCATGACCTATCTGCTGACGGGCAATACGCAATTTAATAAAGCTGCAAAGGATCGCGATCGTACCGTATTGGCATATGTCAGGGGAGATACAAAAAGCAATGGAGCCGCCCGGTATTTGCGAGATGGGGAAATAGTGAGCTATATTGCGATGGAATTTGATTCGCCCACGGACAATACCCGGTTTGTGGCAGGCGTTTGCATTGAATCAGCCAATGAAGCGGCGCAGAAAAGCAGTTGGTTTTTATGTCGTGACGCCACAATCGAACAGATAAATTTTACAAAAAAAGACAAAGAATTTTTAAAAATTACGCCGAAAGGGGAGTTGGCGGCAGACGGACGACGCTTAAAGCCTTCTGATTTTTTGGGAAGGGAGCGGGGCGTGGAACAAGTTCTGCGGGCCTTGGGACTGCGCTGCGATGCGGCGACATACCGATCAAAGCTGTTAAAAATGATGGCGTTTCGGCCGGAAAATAATATCGGGCAGTTTATCCAGGAATGTGTCTTAGAAGCGGGCAAGGTGGAATCGCTAAAAGAGCTGCGGGAGCAAAGGCGCCGGTTTGAGCAGATCCGGGAGTTATTCCAAAACCTGCAAAAGAGCAAACAGGCTTTGGAGACAGTCGAGAAAAAAAGCGGGGACTATGAAAGGGCGCGCCGGGAGTTTGATTTGCGCAGTCTGATGGCCTGCTATCAGCAGCTTTGCGGGAAACAAGAGGAAGAACGGCGGATTCAATTACGAATCGAAGCGTTAATACAGAAAAAGGAAAACTTAAAGCGGGAAAAACAAGAGCTGGACGAACAGTGCCAGGCTGCGGGCGAACGATACCGGATTGCGGAGAATCAAACGACGTTTTGTGGAATGCAGGATAGCTTAAATGTGATGATGCGCAGGTGGGAGGAATTAGAGGATAAAGCTTTGAAAGCCAAAGAAAAGCTAAAGCGTTTGCAAGGTCTGCAAGCACAGCTTGTCGATCTGCTGACATGGTTAGATGACGGCGCTCGGTTGGATGAGAATCAAAAGCATTGTCTGTGCAGCCTGGCGGATGCCAGCGTGGCTGTTGGCGACAAAACGAATGTGTTTTTGCGCTGCGCGGCATTGGCGGAGCAAAAAAGCCGGAGTCTGGAAGAAGATGAGGTGCATTGCAGGGATCGGATGGCAAAACAAAACGAGGAAGCTGCCCAGCTGGAAGATACGGTAAAACAGTTGATGGCCAATCGAATGGTATTTCCAAAAGAAGTGGAAACGGCCAAACAAGTTTTGCAAAAAGAACTGGACAAAGCCGGGATCCGGACCGAAGTCCGCTTTTTCGCGGAACTGGTGCAAAATGTGCGCGACGCTAAATGGCGTGCGGCTATGGAGACATTTTTGGGCAGAAGGCGTTTTTTTCTTATTATAGATGAGAAATATACCAAACAGACAATGGAAATCATAGAACGAAAAAAACTGTATGCACTGCACCTGGTGATGGCCGATCAATTGCCGGATGCGCCAATTGCGGCGGGTTCGGCGGCCGAGGCGCTTGTAATTCCAAATCCGGCGGCCAGAAAATATGCGAATTATCTGTTAAATGGCATTCGTCTGTGCAGTGATCTGGAAGAGCTGCGCCGTTACCCTAAAGGCGGCCTGATGCAAAACGGGATGCTGGCAAAAAGCTATGCCATATCCCGTATGGACATCCGAAAAACAGAATTCTGTCTGGGAGAAGAAGCGATCCAATTAAAGCTTCAACAGGCGTTTGCGCAAAAAGAGAAACAGGCGGACGCTCTGAAATTATGTCGTGAAAGCTTAAGCCAGATAGCGGCCAAGAGAAAAGCGTTATCGCAGGTGGATTGGAATATCAGCCATTATGATTTTCAGGCGGCGTCCGCATTAGAGGATTTTGCGGCCAAGAGCGCGAAAATTGCCGGCGATATAGAAAAAATTCGGGATAACCCGGATTTTATGGCCGTTTTGCAAGAACAAAAAGATGCGAAACAAGAATATGAGTCCGTTCGGGAAGCGCTCGATTGTATGAATCGGCAAATTGGAGCCTGTGAAAAGGATGAAGAAAATCAAAAAAATTGTTTAAAAAGCATTGCAGCAGAGCTTTTTACGCTGAAACAGGCATATGAGCAAAAATGTATGGAACATTTAGAATTACAAGGTCCCATGCTGGAAGAGTATGAAAAGCGGCGGGCCAAAAAAGGAGATTGGCAGGCGCTTGCGCCCAAAGCCATTCATAATGCAAAACGAGATTTTGAAGAATGCGTCAAACAATTGGAAAATGCCCAATTGGAATATTGCAGGCTTGCCGAGATGGACATCCATAAACGCGGACCTGCGTATATTCCGTTTTTTCGGGAAGAGTATAGGAAAGTCGCTAATATCAAAATGGAAGAAGTGCACTGCCGTTTAAAGGAACAGGCTGAAAAGCTGGAAAGCGCGTTTATGAATGATTTTGTTGCGGAACTCAATGAGACTATTCAGGAAGCAAAGGGGGAAATAGACGCTGTCAACCGGGAACTGCGACGGATTCCGTTTGGGAACGACACCTATCGGTTTGTTATGAGGGAAAAACCGGATCGGGCGGTGTTTTTCCGGATTTGCCGAAAGCTGGAACATTATATGAATTCGCCGGAAGTCTATATGAATTTTGCAAGGGACGACGAGGAGATGGAGCGTGACATTCGGGATTTCATGGAAATCATCTTAGACGAGGAAGATGAAACGGAATATACGGATTACCGCAAGTACTTCCTATATGATATGGAGATTTTAAGCAGGCAGGGCGGCAGTGAAATTACAGCGGATCTTTCGAAAAAGCAGGGTTCCGCGAGTAATGGTGAAAAACAGACGCCGTATTTTATTATATTGGCGGCCAGTTTGTTTCAATGTTATCCAAAAGACGTCTGCTGCGCCCGTCTGGCCTTTATTGACGAGGCTTTTTCTGCATTGTCGCGTGAACGGATTGAACAGATGGTCAGATATTTTGAAGAAAACGGTTTTCAGGTCTTTTATGCCGCCCCGCCGGAAAAAATAAGCAGCATAGGAGCCTATATCCAGTCCACGGTGAGCCTGGTCATTACGGGGCGGTACACCCATGCGATTGAAGGGTTGGTTCGAGAATATTGATGTCTTGCGCGGGGAAGGCGTATGTGGCTGTGGCTCGGAAATTCCTCAAAATAAAAATTGTACAGTATCGGCAATTGTGATAGACTAAGAATATATGAAAAAGGAGGAGAGGATATGAAAGTTAAAAAGATTGCAAGAGCCATATCAGCTGTTTTATCAACGGCGATGCTCGTGACTTCCGTGCCTGCGGCGGTTTTGGCGGAACCGGTCAAACCGGTTATTGCAGATGGGGAACTGTTAAAGCTTTGGTATGCCAAACCGGCGAGCGAAAGCGCGGGAGAGTTGATTTTGTCTCCCGGCGCATACGGCACGACCGAGGAGGACAACCTCTGGCAGCAGTTTACGCTTCCGATTGGCAACAGCTTTATGGGGGCGAATGTCTATGGGGAAATTGCCAACGAGCGCTTGACGTTCAACCAAAAGACGCTTTGGAATGGGGGGCCAAGCGACGACAGACCGGATTATAACGGTGGCAATAAAGAAAATATGTCCGCCGTATATCAAAGTATTGTAGACGCGTTTTTGGAAGGCGACAATACGTTGGCGAGCCGTCTTTGCAGTTCGCTGACTGGCGAACAGAATGGATATGGCGCATACCAGTCCTGGGGGGATATTTATCTGACGTTTGACGGCTTG
>CAOJLW010000105.1 GCA_948438565.1 uncultured Lachnospiraceae bacterium
GTCTTGGCGTACTCGGCAGGAAATCCGAGATACGCTATCGTATGACAAAAGAAAAAGAGAAAACCCTGGTCTGTTTACAGAGGGAAATTTTGACGACAGTATGCCAATATGTCAAGCCAGGCGGGGCATTGCTGTATTCGACATGTACGATGAACCGTATGGAAAATGAGGAAAACCGGGCGTGGTTTTTAGAGGGTCATCCGCAGTTTGCCCTGATTTTGGAACGGCAGTTGTTTCCGGATGAGGGGGATGGGGACGGTTTTTATATGGCAAAATTTATCCGGAGATAGTGTGGTGTATCATGGTAGAAAAAACAGATATTCGCTCCATGGAATTATCGGAGCTTACGGCCTTTGTGACGGAACTGGGGGAAAAACCGTTCCGTGCCAGACAGCTCTATGCATGGATGCATCAGAAATTAGCGGGATCCATAGACGAGATGACAGATCTGTCTTTGGCATTCCGGGAGCAATTAAAACAAAAGTGTAACTATACCGTGTTAAAACAGGCGGACGTTCAGGTGTCCGGACAGGATGGGACGCGGAAATATTTGTTTGCGTTAGAGGACGGGAATTTGATTGAAAGCGTCTTGATGCGCTACCAGTTTGGCAATTCGGTCTGTATCTCTTCTCAGGTCGGCTGCCGCATGGGTTGTAAATTCTGCGCGTCTACTTTACACGGGTTTGTGAGAAATCTTTCTCCTGCGGAAATGCTGGGGCAGGTGTATCAGATAGCGGCGGACGTTGGCGAGAGGATTTCAAACGTGGTGGTAATGGGGATTGGGGAGCCTTTGGACAATGATGCGAACCTCCTTTCCTTTATCCGGATGTTGACGGACGAGAACGGCTTACATATCAGCCAGAGGAGCCTGACCGTATCGACCTGCGGCATCGTGCCGGGCATTCGCAGGTTAGCGGCAGAAAAGCTTCAGATTACGCTGGCGCTTTCTCTTCATGCCGCTTCGCAGGAAAAACGTAAAGAGCTGATGCCGATTGCAAAACAATATGAGTTACAGGAAGTGTTAGACGCCTGCCGTTATTATTTTTCGATGACGGGACGGCGTATTACATTTGAATATGCCTTGGCTGCCGGGGTCAATGACTCGGACGCGGATGCAGAGGCGCTTTTGGATCTGCTTTCAGACTTTAACTGCCATATCAATTTAATCCCGATCAACCCGGTCAAAGAGCGGGAGTTTATGAGTTCAGGGCGTATGGCGGTGCAATCCTTTAAAAATAAACTTGAAAAAAATGGAATTAATGTTACTATAAGAAGAGAAATGGGCAGGGATATTGACGGCGCCTGTGGACAGTTACGGAAAAGGCATATGGAAGGCAGGTGGGTTACGTGAAAACATTTTCGATTACGGATATTGGAATGTGCCGGACAATGAACCAGGATTATTTTTATACTTCTGATATGCCGGTCGGTAATCTGCCAAACCTTTTTTTGGTGGCAGATGGTATGGGCGGCCATAACGCAGGAGAATATGCATCCAGACATACAGTGGAAACAGTGGTTTCGGTGGCGCAGGCTTCCCATAAGACGCAGCCGGTGGAAATTTTAGGAGAAGCCATTCAGGCGGCAAATACGGAATTGATCGAGCAGGCGTCGGCAGACGGCTCAATGCGCGGAATGGGGACGACGATTGTCGCTGCCGTCATTTTTGACGATAGGATCTATGTCGCCAACGTAGGGGACAGTCGCCTGTATTTGGTGGACAGTCAGATACGACAGGTGACAAGGGATCATTCTTTTGTGGAAGAAATGGTCAGACGCGGCGAGATTGGAAGGGAAGCTGCCAGGACGCATCCGGATAAAAATATTATTACGCGGGCGGTAGGCGCTGCAAAAGAAGTGGAAATTGATTTTTTTGAGGATTCTTTACAAAGGGGTATGGAAGTTCTTTTGTGTTCCGATGGATTGACGAATATGGTAGAGGATGAAGAGATACGCAGGATTTTAAAAGGACAGAGGGATACCGCCGAAAAAGCAGAAAGGCTTATTTTGGCTGCAAATCAAAATGGCGGAAAGGATAATGTAACAGTGGTAGTCATTGACCCATTTTCTGATGAGGTGAATTAATACACGCACAGGATGGAGGAAAATATGTTAGCAGCAGGGATGTTTGTAGCGGACCGCTATGAAATTATTGAAAAAATCGGCGCTGGCGGGATGTCAGACGTATACAAGGCGAGAGATCATATTTTAGGGCGTTTTGTCGCGATTAAGGTCCTGAAACAGGAATTTAGCGAAGATGTCAATTTTGTTATTAAGTTCCGGACGGAAGCGCAGTCGGCAGCAGGCTTAGAACACCCAAATATTGTCAACATTTATGACGTCGGCAGCGAATCCGGTATGCACTATATTGTCATGGAATATGTTGAAGGCGTGACGCTTAAGACGTATATTGAAAAAAAAGGCCGGTTGACGTATAAAGAAGCTGTCAGTATTGCAATCCAGGTGGGCAGAGGGATTGAGGCTGCCCATGCTAAGCAGATTATTCATCGGGATATTAAACCGCAGAATATTTTGATTTCTACGGAAGGCAAGGCAAAGGTAACGGATTTTGGCATTGCCAGGGCTGTTTCCAACAATACTATCAGTGCGGACGTGATGGGATCCGTCCATTACGCTTCGCCGGAACAGGCGCGAAACGGGTTTGTGGATGGCAAGAGCGATATTTATTCCCTCGGGATTGTCATGTATGAGATGGTGACGGGGCGCGTACCGTTTGACGGAGATACGACCGTTTCGATTGCGATTAAACATTTGCAGGAAGAGATGGTTGCGCCGGGTTTTTATGTGCCGGATCTGCCGATTAGCCTGGAAAAGATTATATTAAAATGTACGCAAAAGAGTCCGGATCGACGGTATGATACCATCAGCTCCCTGCTTTTGGATTTAAAACAGGTTTTGATCCGTCCAGACGATGATTTTGTAAAAATTGCCAGCAGCAATCAGAACACGACCAGGGTGATTAAAAATAACGAAGTCAAGGAAATTAAAAATTCTCGTTCATTACGCGTGGAAGAGCCGCGGGAAGTCTATGAACCCTCCCAGGAGGAGGAAGAGGAGGATGAAGAAGGGGAAGGTTTTTTAAATCCAAGGCTTGAGAAGGCCGTAACGATTGGCGGCATTATTGCGGCGATTATTATTGTGTGTATCGTGCTGTATCTGGCAGGCAATGTCTTAGGCCTGTTTGGCGGCGCTTCCGAACCGGAAGAAAATACGGAGGCAAGCGAGAAGCATTCCGTCATCAATACAGAAGAAGTGCAGGCGGAACAGGTCGAGGTAATCGATGTACGGGGAAAAACGTTAGCCGAGGCAAAGAGCGAGCTGTATGAGAAGGGACTTGGCATCCGTGAAGAAGGTTCGCAGTCGTCGGACGAATATGAAAAAGGCCAGATTATATCCCAGGATATTGCGGCAGGCACGATGGTGGATAAAAATACGATGATTAAAGTCTATGTCAGTACGGGCGCAGGTGAAGTCAGCGTTCCCAATGTGGTAGGCTATGACAGCGAAGCCGCCATAAATATGTTAAAAGATCAGGGATTTGATCCGACGCGCGACTACGCGTACAGCGATACCGTAGCTTCCGGTCAGGTGATTTCCCAGGATCCCAAGGCCGGAGACGCGGCCAAAAAGGGCGATGTAGTCAAGCTTGTCGTCAGTCAGGGCAAGGAAGCGGTAGCCGTGCCGGATGTTTTTAACCGAACGCAGGAGGAAGCGGTCAGCATCCTGACGGACGCAGGCCTAGTTGTATCCAGCACTTCGACGGCTTATAGCGATACGGTGCCGGAAGGCCATGTGATGGAACAGAGCATTGCCAAAGACAAATATGTGGATAAAGGGACCAACATTACGTTGGTGATTAGCGCGGGAAGCGGCAAGACCTATTACACTTGCCAGCTCAGTATTGCCGCGCCGGAAAGCAATTCGGTAGTTTCCGCGGATATTGTGCTGTTTGCTTCAGACGGTACGAAGCTGCAAGAATGGGACGATATTAAAATTTCCAAATTTCCGTATAAAATTTCTGTTCCCAATATTGAAAACAGCGACAGCGGAACGATTAAGATTACCTGGCGTTTGGCGGACGGAAGCTCTCAGGAACAGTCGGACAATGTGATGTTTAAAAAGCAGCAATAGGGTAGCTTATGCAGGGAAAAATTATCAAAGGTATATCCGGATTTTACTATGTTCACATAACGGGTTCGGGCGTTTACGAGTGCAAGGCAAAAGGCATATTCCGGAATCGAAAGGTAAAGCCGTTGGTCGGAGATGTGGTCAGGGTGGATATTTTGGATGAAGCGGAAAAAGAGGGCAATATTGCAGAAATCCTGCCTAGGAAAAATACCCTAATCCGTCCGGCGGTCGCCAATATCGATCAGGCGATTCTGATTTTTGCGGCAGCCGAGCCAAAACCAGACTGGAGTCTGTTAGATCGTCTGCTGGTGGTTATGCGGTATCAGCAGATTCCGGCGGCAATCTGTTTTAATAAGGCCGATCTGCTGGAAGAAGAACAGAAAAGAGAAATGGCGTCCGTCTATGGAGGGTGCGGCTGTCCGGTTATTTTTACAAGCGCGAGGGAAGGCAGCGGCCTAAAGGGATTATTTGGCCTGGCAAAGGGCAAGACCAATGCGGTGGCGGGTCCGTCGGGCGTGGGCAAATCGTCGTTGACCAACCTGCTACAACAGGAAGTCTGTATGGAAACCGGGGAATTGAGCAAGAAAATTAAGCGCGGCAAAAATACGACCAGACACGCCCAATTGATCCATGTCGCCGGAGATACGTATATTATGGATACGCCAGGGTTTAGCGCTTTAGATATTCCAGGCCTGACAAAAGAGGAGCTTTGGAAATATTATCCGGAATTTCAGTCCTATGAACCGCAATGCAGGTTTCAGGGGTGCAGCCATATCCATGAGCCGGACTGCGGCGTGAAACAGGCGCTTGCCGCAGGAGAGATTCCTGCCAGGCGGTATGAAAATTATGTCAGCCTGTACGAGTCCTTAAGCGAAATCAAACCATATGGAAAATGAGGTGGGAGAAGAGATGAATTGTTTGTCGCCGTCAATTTTATCGGCGGATTTTGCCGATTTGGGAAATCAGATTGCCCTGTTGGATCGGGCAGGCGCACAGTATGTGCATATTGATGTGATGGACGGAATATTTGTGCCCAGTATTTCAATGGGCCTTCCGGTTATCCGCTCAATCCGTGCGTATAGTGAACGTATTTTTGACGTACATTTAATGATACAGGATCCGGATCGGTATATTGACGATTTTGTGGACGTGGGCGCGGATTTGATTACGGTACACGCGGAAGCTTGTACGCATTTGGGGCGTACCATTCAAAAAATCCGGGAAAAGGGGATTATTGCCGGGGTTGCCATCAATCCTGCGACGCCGGTCGGCGTTTTGGAATGCATTTTGAGCGAGGTGGATATGGTATTGGTCATGACCGTCAATCCAGGTTTTGGCGGTCAAAAGCTGCTTCCATATACGATAGACAAGATCCGTCAGGTCAAGCGAATGTTGCAGGAGCGCGGGTTAAAGGCCGATATTGAAGCTGACGGCGGCATTACGTTGGAAAACGTAGGGCAGGTTATGGATGGGGGCGCGAATATTATTGTTGCGGGAAGCGCGGTTTTTCGCGGCAACATCGAAGAAAATATTACGCAGTTTTTAGCAAATATGGCGGAATAGGGCGGCGGTTTCCATGGAACGTGTATTGATGGTTGCCGGGGGCAGGTTAGACGTTGCATTTTGCCTGGCATATAAGAACAGCCATTCGTTTAGCCGGACAATTGCAGTTGACGGCGGCATACATTTTTTTTATGAAGCGAAGCTGAAGCCGGATGTGATTATCGGCGATTTGGATTCGGCCAACGAGGATGAGATTCGCTATTTTGAAGAGCAGACAGGAATCACATGGTTGCGTCTGGTTCCGGAAAAGGACGATACGGATACAGAGGCGGCTATTCGTTGGGCGGTTGGATTAGGCGTCGGACAGATCCATATTTTGGGCGGGACAGGCAGCAGGCTCGATCATGTGCTGGGCAATATTGCGCTGCTTGGGATTGGCTTAGAAGCGGGTGTGGAAATTTTGTTGGCGGACCCCAATAACCGGATCCGCATGATAAAAAACCCGCTGATCCTTTCCAAACAGGAGCAGTATGGGCATTATGTTTCATTGATACCATTTACGCCAAAGGTTACGGGCGTAACGCTGCAGGGGATGAAATATCCGTTAAACGATGCGGTTTTGACCTGTTTTTCTTCGCTTGGCATTAGCAATGAAATTGTGGAGGAAGAAGCGATAATCCGGCTGACGGACGGGATTTTGCTGGCGCTTGAGACGAAGGATTGAGTCTTTGCGCAGTTTGAAAAACAGTAAATTCCTCTCTGTCCTCAGCGAACAAAAAAGAGAGGCGTCTATTTAATAATTGATATTTGCTTTTCTCGCTTGACTGCATAAGTCACGAGTAGATAACGTGTAGCTTTTCCCGTCTTTGCTAAAATGTGTCCCACATTGCCGAAACTCAAAATGCACTTTATGGACGATACATTGCTCCCGTATGGCAAGCGCCCATGTATAATCAAGCGGTCTGGCATTTCTGTCTGATTCTCCGCCAACTACGACTCATTCAACATGATTCAGATAAGCGGTCAGGTTTATTTCCTCAAGTAATGGCTGACAGATAATATTTTTATGTTTAATAAGCAGTTGATTGAAAATGGAAAGCCTGTAATCAGCTCTGTTTTGATTTTCTACCGTGCAGCCAACTGTAACATGATCGTATCCGTCGTTCCAGCCATCTGGAATGCAATCCATAAACCGTTCAATACGTTTTGTTAAAAACAGAAAGTGCAGATCGGAACGCTCCCGATTTATTTTTAGCGATAGGGGCGTAGAAGTTATCCGTCTTTATAATATTGTTCGTATCAATCCCACGCTTGAAGTCGCTCTTATGAATGTAACAATACCTGCGCTGTACACATTCCGTTGTCAAATTTTCTTTACTTTCAAAATGATAGTGGATGAAACCGAATCATATCAAGAAACGCCCCGAAAAAAACGTGCCAGAGCTTGACCCTCTGCCGCCATGCTGTCTATGCGTATAGGATTTTCTCGTTCACAATCTCCATCGTACATATCCGTATGTGATTCATCCTCCCAACCTATTCTAAGGCTTTTTCAACCTTTATTGGAAAAGCAATCGAGTTGTGATATGGACTTACGAGCCTTTATATGGTAATATATATACTGTATCAAGACTCTTTTCTTATCAGAAGAAAGGGGTATTTTAAATGGGAAAGGATTTAAGGACATTCTAACATAGGAATAACCATGAATCTGTATGTCCATGTAATAGATGACGAAAAGGCATAGAAAATACAGAGTGTTGAAAAAATGTTCAAAATCATATAAAATTGGTACTCGGATTGGCGCTCGAAGAAATAGATAAATTACGAAAAGCGCCTATTTTAAGGCATTTCCAAGGAGGTATATAGAAAAATGAAACTAGGAATCGTCGGCCTGCCAAACGTAGGAAAAAGTACATTATTTAATTCATTGACCAAAGCGGGCGCAGAGTCGGCCAACTATCCGTTTTGCACAATTGATCCGAATGTGGGCGTTGTTCCAGTGCCGGATATGCGTTTAAAACAACTGGGGGATATGTACCGCTCCAAAAAAGTCACCCCTGCCGTAATCGAATTTGTAGATATTGCGGGACTGGTAAAAGGGGCCAGCAAAGGAGAGGGGCTCGGCAATCAGTTTTTGGCCAATATCCGAGAGGTGGACGCGATTGTGCACGTGGTGCGCTGTTTTGACGACGGCAATGTCATCCATGTGGACGGCAGCGTCGATCCG
>CAOJLW010000106.1 GCA_948438565.1 uncultured Lachnospiraceae bacterium
AGTATGAATGCCAGAAAGTATTTGGAACAGATATTAAGTCTGTAAGACTTGACAACAAGGTATAATAAAGAGAATAAACATTCATGCGTTTGTCCTGGGATTCACTGTTTTCTGGTTGAAAAAAAGCCAAAAGTGTTTTATAATCAGGAGGATTGGAGGGATATCTATGGCATTTTTAATTAGTTTGGTACAATATTTAGTGAAAATGGCGTTATGCGTGATTATGGCGGGGGTTGGTATTTTTGCCGGAAAGAAGCTGCGCGAACGTAAAGATGCAAAGACAGAAGAGTAAAAGGTTTTGGAGGAAATGATTTTGAAGCGGAAATTTGGAGTAAATGAACTGCGCAGGATGTATCTGGAATTTTTTGAGAGTAAAGAGCATCTTGCCATGAAGAGCTTTTCTTTGGTTCCCCACAATGACAACAGCTTGTTGCTGATTAATGCGGGCATGGCTCCGTTAAAGCCTTATTTTACGGGTTTGGAAATCCCGCCAAAGCGGCGCGTGACGACTTGCCAGAAATGTATCCGTACCGGGGACATTGAAAATGTGGGAAAAACGGCGCGGCATTTGACGTTTTTTGAAATGCTGGGCAATTTTTCATTTGGAGATTATTTTAAACACGAAGCGATTGCATGGTCGTGGGAATTTTTGACAAAAACGCTTGGCTTAGAGCCGGATCGTCTGTATCCGTCCGTATATGGCGAGGATGACGAGGCGTTTGAGATTTGGAATCAGGAAATCGGCATTCCGGCATAGAAAATCACCAGATTTTACCGGGATCCGGAGACCGGAAAATGCGACAATTTCTGGGAGCATGGCGC
This sequence comes from uncultured Lachnospiraceae bacterium, assembly GCA_948438565.1. GTDB lineage: Bacteria > Bacillota > Clostridia > Lachnospirales > Lachnospiraceae > Roseburia_B. The sequence continues at coordinate 823 of CAOJLW010000106.1, forward strand.
AGGCCCCTGCGGACCGTGTTCGGAAATCTATTATGATCGTGGAGAGCGATACGGCTGTGGCAAACCGGACTGTAAGGTTGGCTGCGACTGCGATCGTTTCATGGAAGTCTGGAATAATGTCTTTACCCAGTTTGACAGCGACGGCAAAGGCAACTATGAGGAATTAGAGCATAAAAATATCGATACCGGCATGGGACTGGAACGTCTGGCCGTTGTCATGCAGGATGTGGATTCCGTATTTGATATTGATACGATGAAAGCGATCCGTGACAGAGTCTGCGAACTTTCGGGCAAGACCTATCAGACGGATGCGGTGGATGATATTTCCATTCGCTTGATTACCGATCATATCCGCTCCGCAACGTTTATGGTTTCGGACGGCATTATGCCAAGCAATGAAGGCAGAGGATACGTGTTGCGTAGGCTTATCCGCCGTGCGGCAAGGCATGGCAGGATGCTGGGCATTGAGGGGACGTTTTTAGCCAGGCTAAGCGAGACGGTTATCCGGGAAAGTAAGGACGGTTATCCGGAGCTTGAGGAAAAGCAGGATTTTATTTTCCGGGTACTGACGCAGGAAGAAGAGAAATTTAATAAAACGATCGATCAGGGACTGACGATTCTGGCCGATATGCAAAAGTCCATGGAAGAAAAGGGCGAAAAGATCCTGGCGGGCGGGGAAGCGTTTAAACTCTATGATACGTATGGCTTTCCGATTGATTTGACGCAGGAGATTTTGGAAGAAAAAGGGTTTTCGATTGACGAAACCGGATTTTTATCGGCGATGGAAGAGCAGAGGACAAAGGCGCGTAAGGCCAGGAAAGTGCAGAATTATATGGGCGCGGATGTGACGGTCTATGAATCCATCGATCCGGCGGTTACGACCCAATTTATTGGATATGACAAGCTGACGGCTGTTTCACAGGTCACTGTTTTGACGACGGAGACAGAGCTTACGGAAGCGTTGTCCGATGGAGAGGTTGGCACGATCTTTGTAGAAGAGACGCCGTTTTACGCGACGATGGGCGGACAAAATGCAGATACCGGCGTAATCCGAACAAAGGATTTTACCTTTGCCGTAGAAGATACGGTGAAGCTGTTAGGCGGCAAGGTCGGCCATATTGGGAAAGTATTAAAGGGTATGGTAAAAGTCGGCGATACCGTAGAGCTGGCCGTGGATGCAGACAGGCGTACAGCCATCGGTAAAAACCACAGCGCTACGCATCTTCTGCAAAAAGCGCTCCGCGAGGCGCTGGGAAGCCACGTGGAGCAGGCAGGATCCGACGTCAATGCGGATCGTCTGCGGTTTGATTTTACGCATTTTCAGGCAATGACGCCAGAGGAGCTGGCAAAGGTGGAAGAGATTGTCAATGCCAAAATTGCGGCCGCGCTTCCAGTCTTGACGGAAGAAATGACGTTAGAAGAAGCGAAAAAAACCGGAGCGATGGCATTATTTGGCGAAAAATACGGCGAAACGGTGCGGGTAGTCCGTATGGGAGATTTTTCAATAGAATTATGCGGCGGTACGCACGTTGCCAATACGTCGGCGATTACGGCGTTTAAAATTATAGGCGAATCGGGTATTGCGGCCGGGGTGCGCAGAATTGAAGCGTTGACTTCAGAGGCGGTGTTTGCATATTATGACAGGATCGAAGCGACGCTTGCGCAGGCAGCGTCCTTATTGAAGGCTAATCCATCCGATGTGCCGGACAAGATTACACATCTTCTGGGAGATATCAAATCGCTGCAAAGCGAGAATGAGTCGTTAAAGAGCAAAGCGGCGAAAGACGCGTTGGGCGATGTGATGGATCAGGTGACCGAGATTAAAGGCGTCAAGACGCTTGCGGCGCGGGCGGACGGCGTTGATATGGGCGGGTTACGTGCGCTCGGCGATCAGTTAAAAGAAAAACTGGGCGAAGGAGTGATTGTGCTTGCATCGGAACATGGCGGCAAGGTCAATCTGATTGCGATGGCAACCGACGGGGCGATGAAGCAGGGCGCACATGCAGGCAATCTGATTAAAGGCATTGCAGCTAAAGTCGGCGGCGGCGGCGGCGGCCGGCCCAATATGGCGCAGGCAGGCGGCAAGAATCCGGCCGGGATTGACGATGCGATAGCTGCGGCAAAAGACGTTCTAAACGAGCAGCTCAAATAGAGTCAAGCGGCAGTGCAGTCTGAAAATATTTTCCAAAAAGCGGTTGACGAATGGAAAAATTATGTTATAATATTTGATAGTGCAATAAAACATTACCCAAACAGTTGAATAGCACAATACGCAACTGGAGGGAGGTTAGGTGTGAGAGTATGTCGAATGTTATCGTAAAAGAAAACGAAACGTTGGATAGCGCTTTACGCAGATTCAAACGAAACTGTGCCAAGGCAGGTATTCAGCAGGAGATTCGTAAAAGAGAGCATTATGAGAAGCCAAGCGTAAGGCGTAAGAAAAAGTCGGAAGCGGCAAGGAAGCGCAAATATAATTAATGGTAAGACGATGAAGGAGAAGTTCGTAAGAACTTCTCCTTTTTTGTGGTGCGCCTAGCGGCGCATATCCGCTCGGCTCCGATAACAAAGAAAAGTATTTTATCATCCTGCCATATAACGTGCATGGAAATTTTTAATGGAATAATTTGTAAGACAAGTCATATATTAGACTAGGAGTTGAAGTTGGATGAGACAGGAAATTTTACATATTATGCCGGTACGGCTGCGCGCGCCGATGATGCAGGCGTTACAGGGACAGACGGACGTGGAAGAAATCCGTATCCGGATCGGACAACCGCCGGAGATCCGGTGTCAGGCGCAAAGCGTTTGGCTGTCTGCGCCGATCGATGTGGAGGATGTGGAGGAAATGCTGACCTTTATCAGTCGTTATTCGATCTATGCGTATGAGGAAGAAATTCGTCAGGGATTTGTAACGATTGAGGGCGGCAACCGTATCGGTTTTGCCGGACAGGTGCGCTTAGAGAACGGTCGTATCAGCCGGATGACGAATATCCGTTTTTTGAATATCCGTGTGGCAAGCGAGCAAAAAGGCTGTGCAAAAGAGATTCTCCCATGGTTGTATGAGAAGGGGGAGCTTGTGAATACGTTGTTTGCTGCAAAGCCGGGCGTCGGTAAGACAACCTATCTGCGGGATTGTGTCCGTATGGTATCGGATGGGGATCAAAAACGGCCTGGCAAGAAGGTCTGTGTAATCGACGAACGTTCGGAAATTGCAGCCTGTCATTTGGGCGTACCGCAAAATGATATCGGAAAACGCACGGATGTATTGGACGGATGCCCCAAACAGGAGGGAATGCGGATGGCTTTGCGGAGTATGTCGCCGGATGTGGTGGCAGTCGATGAATTGGGCGGCAGCAAAGACGCGGCGGCAGTGGCGCAGATCATGCTAAGCGGATGCAGGGTTTTTGGAACGGTGCACGGGGAAACGATGGAACAGCTTCTATCCATAGATGGGATTAGGGAAATGCACAGCAGAAAGCAGTTTCAACGCTATGTATTTTTAAAGCGGCGGGAAGATGGACAACGGACGTTTCATATCTATGATCAGGAGTGTCGGAAGTTATGTTAAAGGGCATCGGGATCTGTTTGATTGTAGCGGGCGCAGCGGGGTTTGGCAGATATCTGGGCATTTCTTTAAAATGGCATTTGGAGCAGTTGGTGGAATGCCGGGAAATTTTTGCCCAGATGGACGCCGGACGGGCCTATCTGCGTCTGCCGTATACACAGCTTTTACGCCGGGCGGCAAAAGGGAAACAGGATCTGTTTGGAGAAATACTCTTGGAAGTTGCGGACGCTATGGAGCAGAACCGGGAAGCCGATGTAGGGACGCTTTGGGGGACGGCCTTAAAAGAACGGGACGGGCAGTTGATGTTAAAAGAAGAAGAGCGGGAGTTGCTTTTGGCATTGGCTAAAAGCTTGATGTCTGAAGGGGATCATACGCAGGTTGCCAAGCTGTATTTTATGCAGCTGGAAGATAAGATTGTGCAAGCCATGGAAGAGAAAAAAGAGAAGCAGAAACTGTATGGGACGGTGGGACTCCTGGGCGGTTTGTTTCTGGTAATATTGCTGTTGTAACAGCAGGACAGAGGGGAAGCCATGAGTGTAAATTTAATTTTTAAAATAGCGGCGGTAGGGATTTTGGTGACGGTATTGAGTCAGGTTTTAAAACATAGCGGGAGAGAGGAGCATGCATTTTTGACCAGCCTTGCGGGTTTAATCATCGTATTGTTTTGGATTGTGCCTTATATTTACGAATTGTTTGAAACGATGCAGGAGCTGTTTTTGCTGTAGGAGGTCGGTATGGATATTTTAAAAATCAGTGTACTGGGTATTTCGGCGGCGCTTTTGGCGTTAATTTTAAAAAGCTACCGTCCGGAATACAGCCATTATATCAGCATCGCCGTATGTATCTGCATTTTCATGTTTGTCGGCACAAAATTGGAACAGATGATCGGATATATGGAAAAGATGCAGGATATGATCGATTTGGATCACGCGTATATGCGGATGATCTTAAAAATGATCGGCGTTACTTATGTGGCGGAATTTACAGCGAATATCTGTAAAGACTGCGGCTACCAGACGATTGCCGGACAGATTGAATTATTTGCTAAATTGTCTATTTTGGCGCTGGGAATGCCGGTGATGTTAGCCTTTATGGAGACGATAGGGGAACTTTTATGAGACGTCGCTGTTTGGTGTTTTTTGTTTTTTTACTGATCATCTTTCCGACCCGGCCAGTTTTTGCTTCCAGCGCGCAAGAGTTGATGGACGATATGGATTTTGCGGAAATCAGCAATTTCTTAGAAGAGCAGGAAGAAGTGCCGGTGACGTTTGAGGAAGTGATGCAGGCGTTGATGGGCGGGGGCGAGGTTTCCTATGAAAATTTGGGAAATTATTTAAAAGAGCTGATTTTATCCGGACTGGCCGGGCATCAGCAGCTGGTGTTAAAGCTTTTGGCGGTATCGTTGGCTTTTTCCATTTTAAAAAATTATGCAAAAAATTTCTCCAATTCTTATCTTTCGGAAATCTGCTTTTTGTTATGCTATTGTTTTATGATGGCTCTTTTGCTGCAATCTTTTTCTGTCATGAATGAGACGGTGTTAAATGCGACCGAAAATATGGTGACGTTTATGAAGCTTTTAATCCCGACTTACTGTATGGCCATTTCGTTTTCTTTAAACCTGCATTCGTCTGCGGCTGTGTATTCCCTGATTTTTACAGCGGTTTATTTGGTCGAGTGGCTGATCCGCTATTTGTTGGCGCCGTTGGTGCAAATCTATGTGATGATGGAATTTTTAAATCATTTGATGGAAGAGGAACGATTTCACAGGCTTTCCGAGATGGTGGCCGATGCAGTGCGGCTTTTATTAAAAGCGACGGTCACTTTGATTCTTGGGATCAATATTATTCAGGGGATGGTGGCTCCGGCAATGGATCGGCTGGCAGGCAATACGGTGGCCAGGACGATTCAAATGATTCCCGGAATGGGCAATGTGCTAAACGGGATGGGGCAGATTTTTATCAGCTCCGGGTTGGTAATCAAAAACTGCGTAGGCGCGGCCGCGCTTGTCATCTTAGTCTTGCTATGCGGCGTTCCGTTTATTAAAATGGCTCTTTTGTCAGCGTTGTATAAATTTCTGGCTGCGGCTTTAGAGCCGATTTCTGATAAACGCCTGTCCGGCGGGATGAATGGCATTGCAAACGGCGGGATGTTGTATTTAAAGATTTTAAGCGCGAGCCTGGTATTGTTTTTTTTGACCATTGCACTGACTGGCGCGGCAACCGGATTAGGGGGTGGGGGATAAATTGTCTGGAATTGTAGAATGGGTAAAAAATTACAGTCTGGTCTTTTTTTTGATGACAATTCTGACTTCGATGGCGGCAAAAAAGGAATATCGGAAATATATTCAACTCTTTGTGGAAATTATTTTGGTCATTACTCTGATCAGTCCTTTGCTGCGTGTGTCGGGAAAGTCGGAGGAGTTGTTTGGAAAAATTTCGTATGACAGTTTTTGGCAGGGACTTGCCGGTTTAAAAAAGGATCAGGAAAAAGTGGATTTTTTAAATGAAGGGGATTATATCAGTTATTATGAGCGGGCGGTGGAAGCCGACGTCAAGCTTTTGGCCGAGAACAGCGGCTATGCGGTCACAGATGTGCAAGTGGATTTAAATGAGGCGTATGAAGTGGAAACCATGGAATTGACGGTGGCGCAAGACGGCATAGAGCCTGTGATTATCGGTACGTTAGAGCCGGAGCCGGAGCATCCCAAAATAACCTTGCTGCGGGAAAAAGTCGCGTCATTTTATCAAATAGAGCCGGAAAAGGTTGTGATCTTGGATTAGGAGGGCCGATGAAGCTTAAGGATTTTTTTCAAATGGGCATATGGAAAAAATGGGACAAAAGTCAGTGGACGATTCTGATTTTAACCGGGGTTTTGTTGATGGTGATTGCAATTCCAACAGGGGATAGGCAAAAGGACGGGAAGGATGCCGAACCTTTGCCGCAAGCGGCGGAAGAGGAAGCGGGAGCTGAGGATTATGCGCAGGGGTTGGAGCAGAAGTTGGAGGCGGTTTTATCGCGGATTGACGGGGCGGGCAGGGTGGAGGTGATGATTACCTTAGAGGATGCGGGTGAGAGCGTGGTAGAAAAAGATACCGTTGGAGAGGTGTCCGATCGGCAGGAGTCAGACAGCGCGGGAGCCAGCCGTACGGAACGGGATACCAAAACGACGCGAGAGACAGTTTATGCGGAAGGGGACAGTAAAAAAACGCCGTTTGTCGGGAAAGAAAAAACGCCGAAAATCGCCGGAGTGCTGGTCGTGGCTCAGGGTGGAGAAAATACTATGGTAAAGCAGAATATTTCTGAGGCGGTGATGGCATTATTCCAAATTGACGTGAATAGAATTAAAGTAGTTAAGATGAATATTCAGGAGGAAGGATATTGAAAAA
>CAOJLW010000107.1 GCA_948438565.1 uncultured Lachnospiraceae bacterium
AAATCATGCAATTTTACCCTATGCACAATCCATCCGTATACGACGATCTCAGGAACGACTGCCAACAGAAAAACCTGATTCCGTTTGTCGGAGCCGGACTGTCCGTTTTTTGCGGATATCAACAATGGCCGGATGTATTAAAGCAGCTTGCGGACTTTATTTATGACTGCAATGTCCGTTCCAATGTCCAAACCATGATAAACAACAATGACCTTTTACAGGCCGCGCAACAGATCCAGGATCAATATCCCCGTATCTTAAAAGAACTGAAAAAAATAATAGACTATCGTAAAATCCAAAATTGCGATCCACATACGTTTCATGCCTCGGCCGCCTATGTTTTACCATATCTGTTCCGTGATCATCTCGTCATGACCACCAATTTTGATCGCGTTTTGGAAGAAGTCTACGACCGGCACAATGCCAAATTCGGCAAAACAGTTACCCCCTATGAGGCGGATCTCCTCACACAGCTCCGGCAGAGCAATCCGCACTGCCTATTTAAACTGCACGGCGACATCGGCCCGGATATCCACGATATCAACAAACTCATCTTTACGCAAACCCAATATAACAACGCCTATGCCGACAACGGCCCGCTGATGTTGGAGTTGCCTCACTGGTTTCAAAATAAAAAGCTGCTGTTTTTAGGCTGCAGCCTGGCGAAAGATAAAACGATGGAAGCGTTACAGAAAGTAACCGCCCAAAATCCGGGACTGGAGCATTACGCAATTCTGGCGTGTCAACGCGAAGATATCGGATCGCGGTGCAGTGAACTGAGAGAGCTTGGCATTTCTCCGATTTTTTATCCGGACGGACGGCACGAAGCGGTACGCGTCATACTGGAACGGCTTTTAGAAGAGCTCCATAACGCGGCATATAAGGAATTACAGCGCGATACAAAAAAATGTCCCCCGAATCCAAAACGAAGCGCCGCTTTATGTATAACGCCGATTATTTTGCATTTACCGGACGAACACAGGAGCTTACGCAGCTTAACGAATTCTGCCAACACGACGCTCTCATTTCCTGGTGGGCCGTTACCGGCCCTGGCGGTATGGGCAAAAGCCGGCTGGTCTACGAATTTACCCAGAGCAAGCGCAAAGACGGCTGGCACATTCTCTGGCTGCAACCAGAGAATTATCAAAATTTACAGAATTTAACACTGCCTGTCGATCGCTGCATCGTAGTAGCGGACGACGTTCAAGCTAACCTTTTGAATATCGGAAATTGGATCATTTCCGTTTCTGACCGTCAACGCAGCGAAAAGCTCCGGATCCTCTTGTTGGAACGCGAAGGCAAAACCCTGGACTCTGCCCGCTGGGCAGAAACCATGCAAACCGATTCGCCCTATGACAAAACCATTTCGTCCCAATGTTATCACACCGACTTTTTAACGTTACAAGCAATGTCCGAAGACGATTTAAAAACCATAATGACTGAGTTTGCCGCAGCTTCCGGCAAACCCCTAAAAGACGACGCGCACGCCGAGCATCTGTTACAGACGCTGCAAAACATTGACCAGCATTTTCAACGCCCAATCTACGCCCTGGCCATCACCGATGCCTGGTGCCACAATCAAAATCCCGCCCGATGGGATAAGGAACAGGTTTTGGATGCGCTGATCCATCGTGAATTAAAATTCTATTATGATCGGCTATATGCTTTATCTCCATCAAAAATTTCCAGAACCATGCGTACCGAATTTGAAACTCTGCTGGCTCGATCGTGTTTCGTTCCTTTTTTGCCTTTACAGCTTATCGACGATAGCGAATACCCCACACTCCGCAAACGGGCCGACGCCTTAGATATGAGCCTATCCGAATTACTGTGTCAGACAGGGTGTGTTCATTCAGTCAGTGTATATATAAAACAGGAAAATAATACAAGGGGACGCAAACAAGATTGTGAAGCCGTATTGTTGGATTGCCCGGATCTCATCCAGGAATACCTGGTTTTGCGGCAGGCGCTTGATAAAGGGCAATTAGACCTTCTGCTGCCAGACGATTGGGACAATACTCCCATACATCTTTTATTCCTGCAACGTATCCTTCTGGACTATCCGGAAAAACTGGATGGGCAAAACAAATTCTTAAAAATTTTTTATTCCGGCAATCCAAAATCAATTTTACCGGCAGAAATATATAGCCATTTACTGCTTGGCGCTATGATACAATTGCAGAATCACGCAAACGAATCTATAGAACGATTAGAAAAGCTCCATTATCAATTTCAAAACCATGAAAACATTGCCATTAATTATGCAATGGGCATATTTAATCTGTCTACAGAACAGACTTTACCTGAGCTTTACAATAGTGTTGATACGCTACAATATCTGCAGTCACAATTTCCGGATAACTCAAAACTTGCCATCATCTATGCAACGGGCATATTTAATCTGTCTACAGAACAGACTTTACCTGAGCTTTACAATAGTGTTGATACGCTACAACTGCTTCAGTCACAATTTTCGGATAACTCTGAACTTGCCATCCAGTTTGCAAAGAGCATAGTTATTCTGTCTACAGAACAGGCTTTACCTGAACTTTACAAAAGTATTGATACGCTACAACTGCTTCAGTCACAATTTTCGGATAACTCTGAACTTGCCATCATCTATGCAAGGGGCATAGTTATTCTGTCTGCAAAACAGGCTTTACCTGAACTCTACAAAAGTATTAATACGCTACAACTGCTTCAGTCACAATTTCCGGATAACTCTGAACTTGCCATCATCTATGCAACGGGCATAGTTAATCTGTCTACAAAACAGGCTTTACCTGAACGTTCCAAAAGTATTGATACGCTACAACTGCTTCAGTCACAATTTCCGGATAACTCTGAACTTGCAGTCATCTATGCATATGGCATAGTTGATCTGTCTACAAAACAGGCTTTACCTGAATTTTCCAAAAGTGTCGACATATTACGACAGCTGCATTCACAATTTCCAGATAATAAAAAAATCGCCAACGAATATGCAGGAAGTTTCGTCAATCTGTCCTTCTATCAAAATACAGAAACCGAAATTCAACAAACCATAAAACAGGCCAAACAACTTATGACACAAGATGACTCCAATACCAAACTACAATTATCCTATGCACAGACTATATTTAATTTAACCTTAGTGCAACCTCCAGACGCCCTACAGAAAACCGTCCTGCAACTACGCGCCTTTTTGCAAACGCATCCCGATGCCAACATTGATTTTCAAACCGCATTAACAGAATATCTAAACGAACATCCCGAACACGTCGATCGCTACGCCCCCTTAACAATTTCCTAACTCTGCCCTTACCAACGACGGCCTGCCAGCTCTCCCGACGCGCCCCTATCTGTGTATCGCCATACAAAACGCAGTCCGTAAGGGAGAGGGGCGCCTGGCCCCCCACATCGACGACGCTTTCCACCCATCTCTTGACAAATCACCTAAAACACTCTATAATACCCATAAAATTTCGTGTGGATTTTTCTGGATGATATCATCTTTTCGCCACACAGCTATCACCCGATAGCTGTGCGGCATTTTTTTTACAAGAAAACTGAAAAAGGAGTCAACAACCATGAACCAAAATTATATGAAAGAAAAACCCATCTTTCCGCTACTGCTATCCATGGCAATCCCGATGGCGCTCTCCATGCTGGTCAACTCCCTGTATAACATTATTGACAGCTATTTTATCGCGCAAATCAGCGAAGAGGCTATGACCGCTCTATCCTTAGTCTATCCGATACAAAACTTCATCAATGCGGCGGCGATTGGATTCGGCATTGGAATCAACGCCATGATCTCATACCATCTGGGCGCACAAAACCAGGAAAAAGCAGATATGGCCGCCACGCAGGGACTGATTCTCGCCACAATCCACGGCATCCTTTTAACCTTCGCGGGCATTGCCGTTATGCCCGTCTTTTTAAAGATATTTACATCCTCCGAAACCGTGGCAAGCCTTGGCATACGCTATTGCATCATCGCATTTTCCTTTACCATAAGCATCGTTTTGGGCATTACGTTTGAAAAAATCTTTCAGGCCGTAGGCAGCATGAAGGTGACGATGGCCAGTATGATGTGCGGATGTATCGCCAATATTATCCTAGACCCCGTATTGATCTTTGGACTTGGCCCGTTCCCTGCCATGGGCATCGAAGGCGCGGCATTAGCGACCGGACTGGGACAATCGCTTACCCTGATAATCTATCTGGCGATCTATGGTTTGCGCCCAATCCGCGTTCATATCCGCAGGCAGTATCTCTCCCTGCAAAAAAAGATGGTACGGGAACTGTACTCCATCGGCATATCGGCAACCCTCAATCTCGCGCTGCCCTCTATTTTAATTTCTTCTTTAAACGCGATTTTAGCCGCCTATTCCGAAGTATACATACTGGTTCTGGGCATTTATTATAAGCTACAGACCTTCCTCTATCTGCCCGCCAATGGCATTATCCAGGGAATGCGCCCTTTGATCGGCTATAATTACGGCGCCGGCGAACAGAAACGGGTCAAACAGCTTTATCAAATCGTACTTGGCATGAGCAGTGTCATTATGATAATCGGAATGCTGATTTGCCTGCTCATACCCGGCCATCTGATGGGTCTATTTACCCATACGCCGCAAACCATTCATGTCGGAGAAACCGCTTTGCGCGTGATCAGCGCCGGATTTTTCGTCTCGTCCGTTTCCGTGACCTCCTCAGGAGCGCTCGAAGGACTCGGAAAAGGACTTCCGTCATTGGTCATTTCCCTGTGCCGTTATATCCTGATCTTAATCCCAGCCGCCTTTTTACTCAGCAAAATCTTTGGCCCCATAGGCGTTTGGAATGCATTTTGGATTGCAGAAACAATCACCGCGGCCATTGCATGGAGCATTTACCATAAGTGCGTAAAGATCCATAGCCAAACGTCATAACCCCCACCCGCCCCGGACGTACGCCGCTTATATTTACCATGCCAAAACCACAATCTCCATTGAAAGCGGCTCAAAATTATGCTATCATCTTTCCATATTGAAATATTTCAATAAACAAATCCATCTCAGGAGGCTTTTTATGGACTATACGCACGACACAACCACGCCGCAGGCGCCCAATCCGGATCCCTGCGAAATGCAATCCGTTCCCATGGCCTTGGCTTCGCTAATCTTAGGCATTATCGCACTGTTAACGGCAGGCTGTATCTATCTTGCCATGGTCTGCGGCGCGCTCGGCATCATTCTGGCACTCTTATCAAAAGGCGGCAGCCTAACCTTGCATCCCAAGGCACGAGCCGGACTGGCGTTAAGCAGCGCCGGATTGATCCTGACATTTGTCATTTATATCATGGCATTCCTGTTTATCCTCAGCTACTATGGCGGCCTTGACGGACTCATGCAGGAATATATGAACCTCTATCAGGTAGACAGCATCGAAGAGCTATATCGGATTATGGGCGTCCAATAACTGTAAAATATCCAAATCAAACGCGGCAAGCATAACATTTTTAACGACAAAATTCAACGCCACCAGCCACAACGCCATCCAAAGGTACGCATTCCGATAACGCATCCCGATATCCCACTTGCCGCGCGTAAGCTTCCCAATCGTATGCGAAGCCATAAACCAGATATAAAGCGCGGCAAAATATAAGACAATCGGATGATAGCAAAACGACAGCAGTCCGTTTCCTTTTGCCAAAACCACAACCGCTCTGGTGCCGCCGCAGCCGGGGCAATAAAAGCCAGTGATTGCATGAAACATACAAGGGGACTGCAAACGCGCCAGCAGCTCAAGCGGCAGCAGCCTAACCGCCAAAAACGCCATACCGGCCAACCCCAACCCGATCAGATATAAATGCCGTTCCAGACGTACCCGTTCTTGTTCATTCCATTCCATATGCTTCCTCCAAAACCTGTGTTCTTCCCTTGAGTTTTTTTCTGCTTCTGTTATAATATTATAAAAATATGGAATCTTTTGCAAGGAGGAACCTCAGATGGAACTTAGCAATATTTCTCATCCTTCCAATACAGGCTACGGCTCTTTTGCCGTCAAACCGGGATATCAATCCTCCCCAGAGGAATGCCAGACCTGTAAAAACCGCAAATATCAGGATGGATCCGATGAAAACGTCTCATTTAAAACCCCCTCTCATATCCCGCCGTCCGCTTCCGGCGCTATGATACGGGCGCATGAGGCGGAGCACGTATCCAATGCCTATACCAAAGCGGCCGAAAAAAACGGACGAGTACTCTCGGCAGACGTTGCCATCCGGCTTGCAATCTGTCCGGAATGCGGACGCACCTATACGGCCGGAGGCGTAACCCGGACAAAAATCCGGTATCCCGATGAATCCAATCCCTACCAACAAAACCAAGAATCACGGCATTCCGCTATCTATCCAGGACAAAAACTGGATTACAGCGCATAGACAGCTATGAAAAAGGAGCGTTAAAACATATGGAACTTACTTCAAAAGAAATCAAACGTCAGGCGCGTGGGACTTTGACCGGACACTATGCACTGCCTATGAAAGCATTTTTATTTTCGACATTGCTGACTGCCTTCGCCAATTTCCCGTTTCAACGATCCTTACAGCAACACCCCGGCAATTTCCAGATCGTGATATTCCTGCTGGCTTCTTTTATTATTTCATTGCTGTCCGGCATTTTAACCGGAGGAGTCATCTATATCCACTTAAACCTTGCCAGAAAAAAGGAAGCTTACTTGATCGACCTGTTCCGCTTTTTTACCAGACGCCCGGATCGTTTTATTCTGACCGATCTGCGGATGACAGGCATCCTGCTCCTTACTATGCTGCCGGCAATTGCCTGTAGTATAGCGGCTTATTTTTTCGCTGCCGGGTTTTGGATCGCTCTGGCGGCCTTCGTTTGGATTGTGACGTTATTTCCGTTATGTATCCTCTCTTTGACTTATAGTCAAATCCATATCCTATTAATCGAACAGCCGGATATGGGCATACCCGATATTTTTCGGGAGAGCAAAAAACTGATGCATGGATACAAAAAAAAGCTGTTTTGGATCGACTTAAGCTTTATCGGCTTTGGTATTTTATGTATCTTCTCTTTGGGACTTGGATACCTCTGGGTATCCCCCTACATCTTTCAGGTCAACGTAGCGTTTTACCAAAACATACAAAAAAAACAGGCAGCCGGATAATACCTGCTGCCTTGTTTTACATTCTATTTACCGCTGCCAAACATCCGTTTGACACGTCTCCATAATGTTCGAAGCGGATGCCGCACATGACGCACAAAATCTTTTAATTCTTTGATCTCTTGCTTTAATTCCTGATTCTCCTGGTATAAAGAAATGCCCATAGCGCCGACAAAGCGGATCACATCGTCTATCATATAGGGATTGTCTTTCTGCCATTTCGGCAGTTCTTTTATCGTATTGTCAAACAATTCCGCACCCGGCTCATGCAGATATTCCGCGGCCACTTTGCGGTTTCTCGTGCCATACTGCTCCAAAAGTCCGGCTATCTCTTTTTCGGAAAGCATACTGTAACGGTATTCTGAATCGGTATATTCCATACACTCCCGCAACGCGTCCAGGAAAAAATTCCGAACCTTGGTATCGCTCATCTCCGGAAAGGCATTGAGCAGCCGTTTAATCTCATGGGAATTCCCGGTCAATCCCGTATTCCGGACTTCCTG